>VBAY01000151.1 GCA_005883085.1 Candidatus Bathyarchaeota archaeon | reverse complement strand
CCTTAGACTAGACGAGGATGTCGAAGCAGGCATCGTCGAGATGGCCGAAAGAGAACAGTTCTCATTCAACCTTCTCGCCAACAGAGCACTCAGGAAACTAGTGGAGTGGGAGGACAAAGCCAGCAAGTTCGGCTTCATCCAGGTTCCCACCTCCCTCGTGGAAAAAGTCTTCAGCATCCTCAGCGATGAGGAAGCTCGCGAACTAGGCAGAGAGGCAGGCACGAATACTCTTCCCGAGATGGTCCTATTCTGGTTCAAGAAATTCAACCCCGAGAACGCACTGAAAGCGATGGAGATGATTGGCAGCTACGGAAACGCGTTCAGACTCCAATACACCATAGATGGAGAAACTGATACTGTAGTGTTGAAGCACGATCGAGGACCCAGAGTATCCGCATTCTACGGCGAGATGTTTCAATCTCTCTTCAAACCCATGGGTGCAAAAGTTGAGACACTCGAAACAGACGGACAAGTAGTCGCGACTATCATTCGCCCTCTGACGGGTCTTGCCAGTGAGCACAAAGATTCGCCGCTGATCCCAAGCTTTGCAGGGGCTAAGAATGGAAGAGGCTACAAGAGATAAGCAAAGCTCAACAAGTGAGCCCAAGCGAAACAAGCAGAAGATATCGGGGTGGATTCGGATGCACTCCGATGCGAAAGCGAAGCCCCCTCCGGCCGATGAACAGTTGGACGACGAGTCCAAATCACGCGACCGAAAGATTCGAAAAGCACTAGAGAACCCGTAGAAGAAATCAGGGCCGCTAAGAGTATTCGACGACGGCGCGCCCAATCCAATCAGGAATGACAATCGCTCGCGGGTTCCCGAACAGTCATGTCTCGGCCTTTCGCTACATGTTGAAGATCATCGAACCCTCCATCATCCAAGGTCACAATGAATTTCCTGCAAGAGTTTTTTCGTGATTCCGAACCGAGTCGTTTGTTCTACAGTCGGAAGCTCAATCGGACCGGATTCCTCATCTACATTTTGATAGGTATCATCTATGATTTTCCCGATAAGAGCCGAGTGTTCCACAGTGTGTTAGGACAGATTACTTTGTAAACGTCGCGGTTATATGGAAAAAATAGCGTACGGTAGCGATAGATAGCAGATGAACGCTATGCTTTCCAGCAATGAAAAGCGGGAAGGGCTTCCCCACTCGGAAGGTCGCGAACCCGAGACTATTGGTCGTCTGAAAGACCTCCTGGTCGACCTCATAGATTCGTCAAAATCGTTAGACGCAAGAGTCTGGCTGGACGGAGTGTACACTGATATCAGTGACGAACAAGTCCGGGGAGATTGGATGAACGATCGGGACGTGTATTTCAAAGTCGAAGGAAGAGTAGACAAGAGGAATGGCTCATGACAATGATGTTCGATCAAGACTCGGGTCCTGACAGCTGCCCTTCATGTCTCGAAGCCACGGGTCTAACATGTGATACTTGCCTGCTCTGCTTCGAACACTGCTGCGCATGCTCAGTGGATGTCGATCCGACTGACACGATGGCGGGATAATTGATGAGCGACATAAAAAACAGAATCCAGGAGAACTACAAGTGGACGGCCTACATGAAACTGAAGGGACAGACATGGGCCCGAAGAGAGGAGGAGATACTGGACGAGTTTGACAGCTTCGTCCAGTCCCTTAGAGGCGTAGGTGTAGACTACAATATTATTGTCATGGTCAAGGGAAGAGTTCCTCGACAAGTGCACTCTGAATACAAGACGAGAGAGGCAAAAGCCGAGGTCGCTCGAGAGGGGTCTGGTGTATAACATTGGCCAAATTCATACTATCCGTGGGAGATGGCACGTTCAAGCTGCTAGCGTCGGAGGCAAAGAGAAGAGATGTCACTGTGCAACAACTTCTTCGAGCGGTCATCGTTCCTGAGTGGGTAAGAGAGAATCTCGAAGTCAGTCCATCTTCGATGGAAGCAAGGTTGAATTCGTCTTCGATGGCGCAGAGAGAGATTGCACCGCATTTGATGCACCAGTCAATTTACCCTGGTCAACGAGATCAATTGGTGCAAGCACCGGTTAACCGGCTTAGATGAGTACATTGACTGGAGCCTATAGGATAACCATGTCTCGCCCACAGCAAACAAGATTTGTAACCAGAGCGTTGGTGCTAGTTGTTATCATCGGTTTGGGAGCCTTGTTCGCGGTGCACCCGTACATCGCCAATGGTACTACTGTCCCTCCCGGCCAGCTCCCATCCTGGAACCCGGCCGTCCCTTGTACTGCAGTTCTGACAAGTATAGAAGGGATAATCGGCAGCCAGCCGAACGCAAACGGCGGGGCGACATACGCAGGGGGCGGCTTCATACCTGGCATTCCCAACAAGAGGGCAACCTCCCCTCCATGCACTGTGAACGGAAACACAACGTTTGTGGAAGTCCATGGAGTCCAAATGCTCACGCTAACCAACGTCGTTGAAGACTGTGCCCAGTATCCCAATGGGAACTTCTGCGACACAACATCCAACTTCAAAGATCCAAAGTGCGCCAGCTCGGACGTCAATCTTTGTCAAATGCACATGGAGATAGACCAGGCATGGAAATCGGCCGGTATCGCACCACAAAACCCACCGGTCACCACCCAGCTCTTCGACATCCAAGGCTTCGTCTACTGGGACGACGGACATCTCAACGATTCATGGCACAGTTACACCGGCTGGGAGATTCATCCCATCTCAGCCTGGAGATACTCCAGTAGCTCAACGCCAGACTTCGGCCTAACAATGAACCTCAACAAGCTAAGTGTACAACAAGGCTCATCCTCAACAGCAACCCTTGCCGTAACCGGTCTCGATGGTTTCAATGGTACCGTGACCCTCTCAGCCTTTGTGACGTCCAAAATCGCGAATACCACTTCGGTGACACTCAACCCTTCAAGCGTTTCGATAACCCCAGGCGGGTCAGCGACGTCAATACTGACAATCCAAGCGTCGCCATCCGCTCTTGTGTATAACTACTGGACAGTCACCCTCAAAGGGACGAACGGAGGCGTGACCCATACCCTACTTGTGACGCTCGCCATTACGAGGCCGCCTCCCGACTTCAACATCTCCGCCAGTCCAGCGAGTGCAACTCTTACGCCTGGCTCATCTCGATCAGTCACCATAACTCTACAAAGCATGTACAACTTCACGGGAACGGTGAACCTCGCAGCTTCAGTCGCGCCGGCAGACACAACCGCATCTCTCTCCCCAGTCGGACCGAGCGCCTCCCTCAGCCCTACCAGCGTAAACATTGCTGGAAACGGATCCGCTACTTCAACCCTATCAGTTTCCACATCTCTCCTCACGACACCTGGCACCTACACGGTCACCATCAGAGCTGACAGCGGGACATTATCCCATTCCACAACAGTGACCATCACAGTCTCCTTGATGTGAGGGAGGATGGGATCTGGGAAGACAGCAATCCCTCGAGTATAGGCCGTCGCCGGAACCACTCCTATTTTCGTTCCAAAGCGATCTCCTGCGTGGTCGGCTGTGTCACATTGTGTGCAGATTGTGTTACCTTCTAGGCTCTTGTAGACAGACTGGACAAATACTTCACCCGCCTCCATTCTGTTGGAAATAGGGATGATAACGACACTGCAAACCACAACTCAAACGCATCGCAGGCGAACCAGGACATTAGCAGTTACCGCGACCCTGCTTTTGGCTGCCTTGGCAGTCTCCGTAGGCCTGTTTGCCGCACATTCAGTCAGCGGGACGACGATTGCTCCAGGCAACTTCCCGTCATGGAACCCCAATGTAACTTGTCAAGCGACATTGGCTACTGTCCACCAGGTTATAGGAAACCAATTCAACTCGTCAACACAAGGCGCGCTTGAAACTGGTGGACCGTTCGGAGTCCTCAATGGGACAGACGAATCCTCCCTCCATCCACCATGCATGGCCCCTAATGTCAACGGGACAATGGCCCCGACTTTCGTTGAGATCCATGGAATCTCACTGACAACAGGCTCGATCGTCCAGGACGGGGCTGTAGGCGGGAAATGCGGAGTGAGGTATACGCCGACGAACGGTGGAGGTCCCTATCCTGGCGGGCAAACCTTCTGCAACGCTTACGGGGTCTTCCAGGACACGACAGAGTACACGGGCAATTGTGAGACTCTACAGGATCCTAATCCGAAGATTTGCATAAGGCTCGAGATCGATAGAGACTGGATGGCCGCAGCCTACTGTGGCGCAGGAACCGCCTGTGACAACTCAACATTCGACAAGCTCAGCTCAAGCCAGAAGATTGATGTTCAGGGATTCGTAACATGGCACCCGCCCTCAAGCTCGGGACACGGATACTCATCATGGGAACTGCACCCGCTTACCGCATGGAGAATTTCGACCGGCGCACCCCCAGATTTCAGCATGTCCGCCAGCCCAACGACTATGACAGTCTCAGTCGGATCTTCAGGAACAGCAACAATAGCTCTCAGCAGCCTCAATGATTTTGTTGGAACTGTTGACCTCTCGGCGTCAATCGCCCCATCGGATACAACCGCATCACTTTCCCCCGTAAAGCCAACGGTGTCCTTCAGCCCAGCCAGTGTGGTTCTCGCCGCAAACGGAACGGGTGCGTCAACACTGACCGTCTCATCCTCTCTACTGACAACACCGGGAACCTACACGATCACTGTCACAGCGAACAGTGGAACAATATCGCACTCGGCAACAGTTACAGTTACGGTCAGTCTGCTGTGACCAAAGTCGACCGTCAAACCACCAGCTTTCTTTGATCTTTCAGATCGCTCTCTAACGTAAAGAAGGGACTATTCTCAGGACCAAAAGTCCCGGTGCATCTTTTTCAATACAAAGTAACTTCCTGCAAAGGACCTTGGTTGTAACCCAATGTGGTAGCTTGTGTTCTTTCATAGACGCGCCCATTATATCGAAAGAACATCAATTACCTGTCAGACATGATGCCAGTGAATATGTCCGTGATCGGCGCGGGCTATTGGGGGAAGAAGGTGATACGGGAGATCATGGACGTATCTCGGACTACTGGCCGGGTTAATCTCTGCTCCATTGTGGACAACTCACCCTCGATGCTCGAACAATGCAGAAAGGAATTTGGTCCCTTGGACTATCGTTTGAGCTATCAGGGATTACTGTCCGATTCTGCAACCTCCGCGGTTCATATCTGCTCACCAAATGGCACACACTTCGAAGTCGCATCACGTTTTCTCAGATCGAAAAAACACGTTCTCGTTGAAAAGCCCCTGGCCTTACGGTCAAGGGAAGCGGACGAGCTGGTAAGACTCGCAGAGACAAACCGCAAAGTTCTCGCCGTGGGACACGTTCATAGGTTCAATAATGGAGTCAAAGAGCTGAAACGCGTAATAGATAGCGGACTTCTAG
>VBAY01000150.1 GCA_005883085.1 Candidatus Bathyarchaeota archaeon | reverse complement strand
CGAGTCGTTAAAACCCGCGTTTTGCTGTGTGGCCGGGACTGGACCTGCGAACACTGTTTCGCCAGGGTCATACTTGCCGTTGCACGTGGTCGTGGTGCTGCAGCCATCGTTACTGTCCGCGTCCTTGAAGAGAGTCTCACCGGGGTCCCACTGGCCGTTCCCGTTGGTGTCTATGAACCCTATGTGGCTATTCGACGCTTGGCCGCCAGTAAGAACAGCTCCCGGGGCGGGTTCGAAGCCCCCGATGAATGGCTCCCCGTAGTCATAGACTCCATTGCCGTTAGAGTCTTTCACCAATATTTCCCCGGGGTTCAGGGTGGCGTACAACCCTGCGCCGAAGGCTGCCGAGATGATGAGGGGGACACCTTGGCCAGCGAGGCTGGGCCAGGGAGTGTAGGGTTGTCCGGGATTCTGGGGGTTGGCGAAACAGGCTGAACTGTACTCAGGAAATAGGTCGGCAGGGGTATCATAGGAGTATTTTGTCAGGGGAAAGCCGTGGTTGCCTGTCGAACTGTCCCAGAGGCAGCCCAGCCCGTCGCTGGTGAACGGGGCCCCGGGATGAGTTGCTAGAGGATAGAAGCGGGCGTAACCCTTGTCCTCCCCTTGCACCAGATAGGTCAGCCTCGTGCCTTGGGGACCAAGGCTGTCCAACAACAAGGATTGTAGGTCAGCCTCAAACTTGGTCCCTGAGGAGTCGTATGGGCTCTGGTGGTGATAGCTTTGCCCGCACTCTTCTACAGTAGTGCCTAGACACTGGTCGAAGCTGACGACCATGGTCTGGGGGATTGCGGCGGCTCGGGCCGCCTGTATGGTGGCGTTGACCCAGTTGTAGTGGGGGTCGTTCTTCTGGTACAGCCAGACGTCTGTTCCGAAGGTTATCATGTGGCCGGTGATGTTCTGTACCGTGGGGCTGATCACTATTATGCGTAGTTCGGGTGTTGGGTACCCGTAGTCAAAATAGTATTCCCGGCCGTAGCAGCTGGGGAAGGCGTAGCCGGGTTCGCCGGGAAGGTGGTTGATGCAGTTGATTCCGCTCCCGTGCCAGGCTCCAAGTGACGCGGGAAAGCCGCAGTTGGCTATGAACTGTTCGAAGTCGTTGTTGGTCTGGGGGCGAACGTAGAATGAGTTGCTGTCCCGCTGGAAGTACTTGAGCTTGGAGTCGAGGGATAGAGGGACACCGGTGGGAGGTATTGGTCCTACCATGACGGGGTAGTAGCTCTTCATCCTGCCCGAGCCGCTGGTGTCATCTACGATGGATTCACCTGGGTCGTACTGGCCGTTCTGGTTGGCGTCCCAGTACAGGAGCTTGCTGTCGCTGAAGATGGGGCTTCCATTGAGTGGGCCCGGTAGTTTGCTCCCGCCGCCCCATCCGTTGAAGAGGATACTGTCTGGCCCTGAGCCTGAATTGTCGTATGCTCCGTTGTTGTTGGCGTCGTAGATTATGTCATCGTACGGGACGCCTGTCCAGCCGGTGTCGGTTTCACCGGCGACGAGGACGATGTTGTTATAGTGAGCTTTGAACCCGTTGCACCAGGCGGCTTCGTTCCGGTAGTAGTAGCCGTCTGCGAGCCATCCGTCCGCGATGAAAAAGCTGAGTCCGGTGGTATTGCCGAGCCGTAGTAGGCTCTGTCGGGGTGCGTAGAATGAGTTGTCGCTGTAGCCGACTCCGATGTTGCCGATGTCGCTGGCTATGCCGAAACTGAAGGGGTGGTAGTTGGTGGTGATGATGTTCTGTGCTTGAAGGGTTTGTTGTTGGAGGGAATCGGTCGCGGCTAGGGTCACTGTGTAGGTCCCGCTGGAGGAGTAGCTGTGGGATACGGTGGAGCCTGTTGCCGTTATGCCGTCCCCGAATGCCCATGAGAAACTGTAGGGTGGACTGCCGCCGTTTGCGGTGGCGTTGAAGCTGATGGTTTCGGTTCTTGCTGGTTGTGTTGGGGCGTAGGTGAAGCTGGTTGTGAGATCCTGGGCTCTGGTGGTGTGGAGGGCGGTTGGTGTGATGGTGGCGAGTAGGAGTATGATGGCGATTGTATCTCTCGATATCTTCTTCCTGTTGAGCTTTATGCGTCTCTTAGAGGGCACTCTATTCTGCACCGTATTTGTCGATGATTAGGTGTGCGTGTGAAAGCTGGTGCTGTATTGGCCCTGCTTTCATTATACTGGTTATCGGGTTGTGAGTTGCTAATAGGTGTAGATGCTGATGGGTTCTCCCACACTAAATGGGCGAATCCCGCTGATCCAAGCAACATACGGGCTTGAATGGGGTCGGGTTTTTCCGCGTTTGAAAGCGTGGGTCAACCCTTGAACGTTCGGGCGATCTCCCAGATTCGGGATTAGGGCTGATAACGGGCGATTTCGCGGTCAGTGGATGTCTTGGCCATGAAGGGCGGGGCGCGGGAAAAACGGACCCCCCGGGAGGTCATAGATTAGTTAGCGGAAAAAAAATTGTTACAGAAAAAGAAAAGTTACAGAAATGTATGTTATTTCGATTCTTGATATCCTGTGCTATAGGCCCATTTTTTCAATTGAGTACTAACTTTCGGGTCATTTGCACGCAAACGTAGGTACAATATGACAAAGTTCGCATGCAGGTGCCCTAGTCCAATTTCCGACTTTAACCATGTCAAAAGATCGGCGTGCCTTGCAACGATCTTGCCCTCCCTCACGAAGTGCTTCTTGATGGCTAGTTTCCAAAAATCCTCCTGCGTCTTGCTGGTCTTCGCCTGAATGTTGTCCATGTACGCCTTGAATGTCATGCTAGGATACGGGACAAAGTACTAGACTCTTAGCTAATTCAAACCTGGGTTCCAGACAGAAACTGAACATTCAAGTCTCTTGAACCGAAGAGGCCTTGACTCAACACGAGTAAAAATACCAACACTCTCCCTTGTGGCGAGGAGAGTCGTGATGTGCGTGCGGCTTAGATCATCAACCTAATGATCAAGCAGAATGTATATCCAGGGACTGACAATTATAGCTTTTTATGGGTAAATCTAACATGTTTAATAATCCCCCGGTGGGCAGGTTTCGTGCGAATCGGATGAGACGTGTTCTTCCTCTTGCTATGCTACTGCTGACTCTGTCAGTATTCTCGTTTCCAACAATCTTTAGCGGGATTGTTCCACCAGCTAACGCGGTCTCTGCCAGCTTCTCGTTCGCCGCATCCGGAGACATGGGCAGCCTTACTGTTAGCACTTCTGTGAACAGCTTGAACCGCCTGGTGACCGCCAGTCCAAACTTCTTCTTGGGATTAGGCGATTTCAGCTATGACCCATCGGTCACCGGTAACACTTGGTGTGGCCAGTTCAAGTCTTCATTCAACGGAATCCAGATTCTCCCCGGCGACCACGACACCGGCGGACACAATTCAGCGACCTTCGGGGAAACGCACAGTTATGAGAGATATATCAACGGCTGCCCCTTCACTCTTGGTGTCCCTCTGGTCTGCGGGCCAGTTTCAGGTGATTGTTATGGTAAGGAATACTATTTCGATTACCCTGCAACGAATCCTTTCGCTCGTTTCATCTTTGCATCACCAAAAATCTACAACATGACCGGGGTATGCACCTCGTCTGCGAACTGCAGTTCGCAAACAGGCCAGCCTTGTACCGACCAGTACGGTTGCTGGCCGTACGGGAGCGGAGACGTACACTACAACTGGGTCTCGAACTCCATCGACGGTGCCAGAGCGAGCGGGATCAAATGGGTCATTGTTGCAACCCACAAGCTCTGCATAAGCGCTAGTGACGCAACCTGCTCAATGGGATTAGGATTCTTCAATATGCTCGTTCAGAAAAAAGTGGATCTCATTATTCAAGCCCACGACAACGCTTACGAAAGAAGCAAGCAGATCGCTCTCAATTCGGCCGCGGGATGCGCAAGCATCAAGACAGACAGCAACGGCTACGCACTCTACAATTCAGGATGCGTCGTCGGCGACG
>VBAY01000001.1 GCA_005883085.1 Candidatus Bathyarchaeota archaeon | reverse complement strand
TGTGGATTCTTGGATTGAAACTGTTCGTGTCTCCGACAAGGAATAGATTGCCGGTGCTGTCGCAGAAAGTATCCGGCCTACCATCCCCGTTAATGTCCGGATAGAACGTTCCATTATTAATGGGGTCGAACTTGGTAGAACAATCCTCGGTCTCATAGCTAGTCAGATAGACTCCTGAAACCTGGACCAGAGCAGGCTCAGTCTGGCCGTTGATGTTGACGATGGAGCACGGCGGGCGTAGCATCCTCTTGTTCGGAATTCCTCCATCGGTCGCGTTTACCTGATATGGACTTCCCACGAGGCTCTGGTTTGGATACGCTGACCCGAGGATAGTCCTGAGATCGCCTAAGACGACTGGGCATGATACGTTAGGATTCCAGGACATAGGCGGCCAACCGAAGATCCCGGTATTGCCAACGATGAGTGAGGTGTTCGCTCCACTGCTTGCGACCATTAGCACGGTGAGAGTCAAGAGGGACGCGACATGGGTTCTCATAGCCTAAAGCTAGGAGATGGATATTCCAAAGTTCAGTGCGACCGGGCAGGAGGTGGAGAGACACGCAGTTGTGGACGCTGTAAGCGTAAACGTAACCAGCAGAGTCCCACCGTTTCCGCTCACCGTGCCACCAACCGAGGAGAAGCTTAGCCCGGAAGGCAATGTTCCGCTCCGAGTTATCGTCAAAGTATCAGGCGATGCTCCCGTATTCTTTACGCAAGCAAACTTCGACTGCGAGCTTCCAACGGTGACGTTCCAAGAGTTGATGATCAGCCCCGTATCGGAATATCCGGCGGCCGTCCCACAACTTGTCCCTTGGACCACATCCACTATGGCGAAGAGATTGTTGCCCACGTTCACAAGAGTGCCTGTGTTGCTTATGGAGAGAAGGGAGGCTCCTATCACGATTGCGACTACAGAGACGGTGACGAGCATTCCGAGAATTAGCTTGATGGTTAGTCTAGATATCACTCTGCTTCACCTTTCAGTCACCTGTAGTTTGACGGCTCTCATGGTTTTGAATTGGGAGCGATGGCCATTTAACCTATCTCAACTTTTTTCACGGGAAAAGATAGGAAGGCTTCTAGTCTTAACTCCCTCGGTTCATCCTGATTGACCCTGAACTTCTCTAGAGCTTCTATATGGGAGCTGGCATTCTGAACCCGAAACCTGTTAGAGGGTCTTCCATCGAAAAAAATTCTCGTCGAACACGTATTCTTTCTTGTCGGCCAAGCCGATGCCTCGGAAGCCCTGCCTTCTATCCGTCCTCCTGTCGTACGATGTTTCTATCTGACCTAGAGGCTCGGCCATTATCTCAGAGCACATCATCTGCCCAACAATACCGGTGAGATGCCGTATCTGGTCCATACTGACCACAGATCCTCATCCCCCGAGAGCCCTAGAGGAGAGACATGACGTATTTCGGATCGATAAGGTCAGGGTGAAAGCTGCCATTTCATGGCTAGAGGACCCTCGAGCTAGTGGAAAGTAAACCGTCGATAAGCGTCTTTAAGCTTAAATGCAAATGAAACCGCAGACCCCGACTCTATGGAACCTAGGGGAAAGAGGAAATTCTTCTACTCCCCCTACATCAAACCGCTGGTCGTGATTATGACGGGAATTCTGTTCGTTGGTGCCGCCGTAGCTATCACAACACTGAACATACCCGTCACTGTCATACCTTCTCAAAACGCTGTGACCTCCAGTGCCTGTGGAGGTACCCTCGCACTGAGCGGTGGACCTACGCCGGGCACTGGTACTCTCAGATATGAGTGCCCTCCATCCTCAGGGGCCTTTACAGTTACAACCGTCGGTTCTGATACTCCTACGTTCAGTCCGCCCTCGCAGATAACTTCAGTCGGGTTTGTTTCTCATTCAGCAACCAGCTGCTCAGGATCGTCGACCCTTACATCTGGAACGTCTACCACGCTAGCCTCCACTGGTGATTTCGACATCTGTGCGGGCTATTCCTGCCCAACCGGCTGCACCATTGCTACGTGGACCTTCTCCTGGTCAAGCTAGGAATGGCGAAAATCCTCATCCGCCATGTTCCACCCCTTTCTATAGAATCTAGTTCAGCGAACACGCTGATTAGATTCCGTTTATGTTAGTTTGCTATCAGTAGGCCACAGTTTTTGATGGACTATTCGTAAGCTTCTATAGTCACGCCACCGCTTTCTATTCGTATACAACTGGACTAGGGGCTGGGTGTAGCACAGGTCGTGAATCCCTTTAGTCAACTGCCTATCTGGTTATACGCGGTAGGCATGGCCTTCATCTTCTCAGGAATAGTCTGGGCACAGCTAACACGTAGGGCTCACTCGATTCGCATCGCGCAATCCGTGGGACGCGAAGCTGCGGGCCTGACTGGGGCAAGAGAGGAAACTGACTCGGCTGAGCTTGAAGATGAGTTCCATGATATCTCAAGCTTCGGAAATGTGGACTACAGCAAGCGAAGAGGTAGGGTGGCACGCAGAGGAGTGGGGGCGATTTTCAGCTCAGATAAAGATTGGAGTACGGGAAAGCATGAAGGGTCTCGAAGGGATTGGATCTCAACAACAGTGTTGCTCAACGTTATAGGCTGGGATCTCTTTCTAGTCGTATACGCCCTCCTCGTCCAGGAGTATAGCTCCAATGCCTACATGCAATCGTACATCCAAACGAAATTCAGTTTTGGAGCTTATCTCCTCAACAACTACACGCTTCTGATCACCGCGACTTTGATGGGGTTTCTGATATTCCGCATGCTATTCCTGAATTGGCGTCAGGCCAAGACTCGAAGAATAGACGAAGAATGACAAAGTAGAGCGCAGTATTGGCTCGTCGTCATAGTGGCCGACTGGTTCTTCGGTATATTATTTTCTAATTCTTTCGGGGCAAACTTGAGGCGACCGGAATGGGAATTAGACTAGTGCCATTCCTTTGATCTAAGCTGGACGCAAACACTTTTGCTATCATTTGTAAACGCCCGGTTTATCTGATGATCCCTTGGATACGGTGGATCGCTGTGGCCATGGCCGGCTATCCACAATCACCTGGAGGTTTTCGGTCTACCCTGCTTCTAGCGCTAGGTATGCGGCAACTAGGGTCGTTCGTGGAGGGCCTGAAGCGAGGCGTTGTGAGATGAGTGTGGAGACAACCGAGGAGGAATGCAAGAAAGGGATGGGAAGAGTGAAGATGCAAAGGGCCGCACTCATCCTGTTGGCCCTTGTTCTTTTGGCCCCCACTGGCCTAGCCCCTAGGCTGAACGTGGCCCATGCTGCTAGTTTTCCCTGCGATTCGTCCAAGACCGTCTTGCTAATTCAAGACTCTCCGCCACGTATGCCCGCACCGAATCACGATCCCAACGGGGCCGATGTGAACGAGCTGAAGGCCCGGAACATACCTTTCTGTATGATAAGCTCAAGCCAGATTGGATCGACCAGCCTGGCTCAGTTCTCGGAAATAATCATAGCTTCGACGCAGAACCAGGCTTTTTATGACAACCTCTTCCCAGGCGGCTCGGTTAGCCCCAATATTTCCAACTGGGTCCAGCATGGAGGGGTTCTCTCAGCCAACCTGGCAGACTGTGCAGGAGGAAGCTGGTCGTCCATCCAGTGCAGTTCAGACTCAGCATTTTCCTACACCTTCTTAGGAGGGGTCAGACACGTAGTCTCCTTCTCGGAGGACGACAACATCGCCACTCAGTCTCATCCAATCATTACCGGCCAGTTCGGAGAAACCCATGGCGGCCAGATCGTCGACGATAGTTGCCTCCAAGATCTGGACTGTTGGCAACACTCATCCCACGGCTACTTTACCAACCTACCGGTAGGCACCATAATAATTCTCACCGACTCGAACGGGCCAGTGTTCATCGAATACCGCCATGGCGACGGGTTAGTCATTGCCACGACCACGTCGATAGAGTGGAGGTACGACTATTTCCAGCAGAACTTTCAGAACCTAAAGCTCCTGGCGAACGAGATAGGCTACCAAGACTTCAAAGCGAAATGCCAGGAAAATGATGGCGACGGCGATTTTGAAGGGAACCATGGTCACGGGCATTTTCATCACGACCTAGACAAGTGTGAAGATGGAGACCAGGATGAGGTGTCATCCGAGGACCGAGGAGACGGTCAAGACTTCCAGTCCACATGGATCCAGTCAGTCCAACTCGAAAAGTCAGTTCAACTCGACGAGGTCACTAGGACGGTTACTGTCATTGGACTCGGCATCAGCGATGGACTGCCAGTCTCATTCACGTACGTCGCAATAGAGCCAGGGCTAACGACACCAGGCTGGGTTAGCTTCACCTTCAGTGACGGCTTTACTAACGCGGGTCCCTTGACAAGCGGCAGTATCGTACTGCACGGTTGGTAGGTTCCCGGTCCTAGAACTCCAACCTTTCCTACCTCAATCATGACTAAACTATAGCGAGCCTCAGGCTTTCGTCAAGTTGGACCTTCTTGGTGGAGAGTCTCCGTTTAACCTATTCTTCTGACGGGATTGCTTGACAGCGCCCTACATATCCGACCTGGTCTTCCATCGAAATAGTGACTCGTGAAAGACATACTCCTTCTTGTCGGTTAGGCCGACGCCCCGGAAGTTCTGCCATCTATCCGTCTTCCCATCGTACGACGTTTCGACCCGCTCTAGAGCCTCGACCATTGTCTCGGGACGCATCATCTGCGCGACAATACCGGTCAGATGCGCTATCTGGTTCATTGCCGAGCCCAGCTCCTCCTCCCCCAAGAGCCCGAGAGAAAAGACGAGACGTACTTTCTGATCGATAAAGGTCAGGTTGAACGCTGCACCCAGCCGACCTCTCCGGTATCTGATCTGCTTGAACAACTCCTTGAGACCACGCCAATCATCCCGGAGAATATCCGTGAAGAACTTTCGATCGTAAGGATGATGAAAGACAATGTTGACACGGGTCCCGATAATCTCATCCAGGAGATCAGAGTAGGAAGGCTGCTCTAACCGGAAATGTTTCTTGAGAAGCTGGTAGAGAGCCTCATGCTCAAACGGAGACAACTCCCCCTCCACCAGAACCTCGGCGACCGGTCTACCTGTTTCCAAGTCGTCGATCCTCGAAGAAATGTTAGATCCAGGAATCATGTGAATTCGATTCATGGCGTTGTTTTGGTCAAGCCCATCGCTGCAACTACGGCTCCAGCAATCATGCAAACCACGCCTTCAACCAACATGAACTGCCCGAATGCCGACCCACCAGGTGAAGAAAAGCCCAACGGATTTGACAGGAGGAATATCGTATTGCCGTACAACACCAGGACTAAGCTCACTACTGCGTTGAGTGTCTTCATACCAGCAAGCTCATTCTCGCATCCTTAGAAGCATTGCGGAGAAGAGATCAGTGCACTTGAGCGTCAAGTCTCTGCCGTTTTTTGACAACGCCCATTGCGAGGACCCCAAGAACGATCAAGACCAGCAACGTCAATCGAATGGTTAACTCCCGAATAGGCACTGTGGACCCGAAGCTCAGAGGAAGGTCGGCAACGCCGGCTAACGCAAGACTATTTGCCACGTACAAATATAACATGAAGGCAGTATATGCCCAAATTGCGAGCCTAAGGGTTCGAGTTCGCATTATTAGCGACCACTCTTTCATGTCGTTTCCAAAAGAATTGAACGAGCACGGAATAAGAGAAGGCTAAGACGAGAAAGTTAGCAACCTGACTGGGAAGAAATGGCGGGAGTGGAAGATTCGTAACTGCGAACAGTATCATTGCGACATACCAGATGGCAAAAGCAAGGATTAGACTTCGCCTATGACTAACCCATCGCATAAGTCCTCTCATGATACTTGATACTTGCATAGCCGAGGAAAAAGGATTGCTGGGTTGTGTGTTTTCGAAAGCCCTAAACGTCCTCGTCCTTCCTTCTAATCGTACGCCAGACTTCTCTGCCAATTGATTGAAGTGCCGAGAGAATCCCATGTAGCTCAATCCACAACAACTTCGACCAAATGTAGAACAATACTGGAATGATAACTCCTAAGACTACCACCGTTGAAAACACAAGGACAATGACCTCAGTCAAATAGTCAGCCGGGAGAAAGGAAGGAAATGTGAGACTTATGCGTTTCCTAAACCCTGGGTGGCTTTTCTCGTAATCGTCTCCATTGCCTGTTCACATACGTCCAACCGATTATTCCGATAGCTGACACAATAATGGAAACCCAAGCTGTGACGAGGAGTGCTGAGAATCCGTTGTTGGTCGTGCTTAGGGGGATCAGAGGGAGAGAATAGATGCCGGTCAGAGCAAGCATACCAGCTATGTCAAAGTAGAGCCATGGCACGGAGTAGACAAACATGGTTCGTCTAAGGAGCTTAATCGTTTCTGGTTTCAATACCATGAAAGGATGGGGAAACCCAAACTTAGGTGTTCCTTAGGCCCGCCAAGATAGAGGAAAGGAAGTTGGTAACAACAAAAGCTTCCCATAGCGACTGCCGGGGCCAGATTGGAACTGAAGGAGTATTTTCATTGCTTAGTTCGCCACGTGCCCTTGCCTTCTGTCGTGATACTTGACGAGGGCAAAAAGTGAGCCGTACCCGACAGCAGTAAGGAAAGCCGCGTCAAACGTGAAAACCAGCCAGTTAGCCGACAAAGGACAGGGCCCTGTCTCCTGAAACGCACATGAGTTCCAGTGATAGGTCGTCCACGCAAATGGCAAGCCACCGGTTGACCCAGTGACCAGAGCAAGCGAAAGGCCCAAAAGAATAGAGATAGACCAAAGATAGAGAGAGCGGGTCATTGCTCACTCCCCACCTTGCTGGCTGTGCCCCCGTCCATTCTATTGTGAGCTTTGGGATTTTAGATTTCTCTGAGAGGTAGCTAAGGGGTTTCACCTAGCCCCGACCAGGTTCGCTCTCTGTCGTTTCCTCGTCCGCTCGCGGTATACAAGTTGTGTGAGAGCAAGCCAACCCAGCCAAAACAGCAAGAACGAGGTATATCCCCACCAAGTAGTAGGGGCAAGTAACCAGAACGCAGTCTCCCCAAAGGGAAACCCGAGAGTCGCTGCAACCCAAAAGTATGCCAGTATGAGAACACCGGCGATGGAGATGACCGTGAAGGGTTGAGACCGGAATTGCATTTTGTCAAGGAATAGGGAAGGGTGAAACTTAGGCGTTACCTAAGACCAAACGGGTGTCCTCGGGGGAAGCGAACTCGGCGCTGAGTCTCGTTTATACAAGAGTAACGTCCCTCGCAAAGTAACAAGATGCCACAAGACACCCGGCCTGTTGCAATTCCATGCCCCATTTGTGACGCTGCTCTTGTTGACAGGGACGATTACATGAACCATCTAAGATCCGCACACCCGACCTACGCCGCATGGGGGCGGAAAAACGCTCGAAACGCCTTCGTAGAAATCGTTATCGTGACAAGCATCGTATTGATATCGAATTTTCTTCTCCCCAGTAATACCTGGGTCTTGATTCTAGGGGCAGTTAGTTTCGTAGCTGTTGTTGCGATAACGATCTCTTACATGGCAATAATGAAGGGGAAATTCAGACTTTCTTGGAAAGAGCAGAACCCAGAAGGTACACAGTCAAATGCATGATAATACTCGCCTAGAAACATAATGACAGGCTAGACATTAATCTGGTCTAGTTCTCAACACAGAACACGGGCCCCCCTCCAACCAGAATCTCGGCAATAGGTTTAGTTATGCTCGAACTGGGATCAAGTCGTGGCCGAAATATTCTCTATTCGTCGTGTGATGCTCGGTCTTTGCAGCTTCCTGCTTGTAGGGGCTTTCTGTGTCTTAAGGTTCTCGACGTCGTCAAGTCCAAACCGATCGATGCGTTTCAGCACGTCGAGCAGAGTATTATTGCCAAGGAAAGCGTTTGCCTCTGCGTCGGCCTCGAGCATTGCAGCTCTCAATAGGGGAGAATATCGAGTAAACCCATATTTCGCTACCACAGCATACACCGGAGTGTAGGCTATGACAAGAGCTATTGCAAGTAACGGGTTGGTGTTTACAAGAAAAATGACAGGAATGAAGAATGGAATCATAGGCAGGAAGACGTAAGGAATCATACTCCGAAAGCCGGAATTGGTCAGGTCTCGTTCTGTCATTTTCTTATGGTAGAATATAGCTGCGACGACAATCGGTTTCCACTCTTCAAGCGTCAGTACCCCTCTCATTCCCAAGGGGCAAATAATACCCTGTGTCGATAACCAACACTGGTCTGAGGGAACAGTCCAGGCCCATAAGCCCCGCTTTATTTGAGGCTCATTAAAACCGAGTTCTCTTGTATATTCATTCGCCATTCGTAGCAAAGACTCGTCTTCGTCTCCAGAGAACGGCTCCAAGAAACCAGATACACCCGGCATCACCAATTTACGATACAAGAAACCCTCGCGTAAAATGATGAAGACCAGGGAAGATTTAGGGTTGTTGCCCAAACAGTCCAAGCTTTTGTGCGCAGGATAAACCAGGCCTCACGCACACGACCCATATATCCAGGGCTACCCCATAGGCAGTCAATGGAAAAAGGAACGCGTCGGAAATCAATGACCTAACGATCCGTTGTTTGTTAGTCGATAGACCGAGCCCTCAGCAGATCCCCCTTGAGTTTGACCCTGGAGGGACCGCTTGTCCTTGACACGCTAGACATTAATCCGGTCTACTTTCAGGAATAAGAACATGGGCCTCCCGCTACAGGGTCTGCGAGTAATCGATCTGACACAGGACTTCGCCGGCCCCTTCTGCACCATGATACTATCCGATCTGGGAGGGAGGGTCTTGCGAACTAGCCTCTTTTCCTACAACTCCCGCTTTCTTGGTCCGAGTTGACGTGTATAGAAGAGCACCGATTGCGATCAAGATAATACCGTATTCGGGAGCCTTAGTAACTACTTGGCATTCAGCTGACTGAGTAAACCGGCATTGAGAATAGTCGCCCCATATGGTGTGGGGTGAGAGGAAAATGGTGTAGATTCCGACAACTGTTGAGATGACCCCAACTACGACTAGTAAGGTCGCGATCCGTTTCACCGTTCCAATTTTCATGTTCATGACCCGACTTGATGGTTGAACGATTAAGCACTACGTAATGTCGACTAGATAAGCGGAGTCCTTGACGCACCTTAGACCTACCAGAATCCTGACCCAAGAACATCATATCACGATAAGTTGTCATAAGCCAAAAGCATCAGCGCTCGTATAGATGAAAACAATAGACTAGCGCAAGGCACTAGAGTGAAACCAAATGTACTCGCACTGGGCAGAAGCCATCTTCGTGCGCGTGTGAGTGTCTATCTAATAGAAAAATAGACACGGGCTCAGATATATCTTATTTTGTGGTGTTCATATGTGCACCGTTAACGTTATATGTAATTTGTCTGCGGGTACGCAACTCGAATCTTCTTGAAATCGACCTATGTTTTGAAGATCTCCAGCGTTCTTGTACTCGTTGCGATGCTCAACTTTCCTCTGACATATGCCAGTTCTAGTTCGGCACCAACCCAGCAAATAACACATTTCTCCCGACCTCCGCTGTTCCCAGACGGAAATACGATCAAGTCAACTGGTGAAAATCTAATTCCTCTAATAATGCGCTCAACGCAATTCAGGTCTCTCGCACAGGGGATGGCGTATCATGAGAAACCATATTCCAGTTTTGGATTCACCTCCGGACCAGATATACCGACAACCGAAAGGGTGATCCTGTTTTCACCCGACGAGTCATCCTACATCATAACAGAAGTTGAGGTGCCTTCAAACCAGATTCAGACGATGTATTTTGTAAATTCCTCGCAAGTAAACTTTCGTTTTACTAATCATAGCGATCTCTTTGCCGGATGGAGGGTTTTGTTTTGCACTGGCACTTGGTTCGGTTCTTGTGTCAGTACTGGAACTGCGGTCATTGCAATAGATAGTCAAGTTGTGCCATCATCGGAAACGCTTCCGGCGGGCGCTAACTCGGCCTGTTGTGCGTTTGGGGAATGGGACGGCGCTTCAAATGATGACTCTTTTTCGTATGGAGCCGTTCAAGGGGGGGTCGCTTGGAGCGGAATGAATCTGCCACAGTTCCAGAATGCTCTATCCGATGGATATGTAATGTGGACAGAATATCTCCCTGCGCAGCCAATGTACATCGCTCCGCCATCATGGATGGGCAACATGTATGGTCTAACCATTAACCTGACTATGGAACCATACGACTCCTGTTCTCCGGGTAACCTTTGGTATGCCCAAGTGTGGAATGTCGGCAATAATTATTCGACACAATTTATCAAATGCGACAATGTTGTCGAGCAATATGCCTGGTATGTCTTTGAATCGCCGCCTAGCGCTTCTTGCCAAAATGGAGGATATTACAACTATTGCCAGATTCCTTCTTTTCCAACCATCGGAATAAACGGGCAGATTTGCTTGGCCAATGGGCAACAGAACTGTAGGAACATCAATAGTTATTCTGACCCTATACAGGGTTACTATATTCAGCACCATTCAGTTGACGCTACGGTTAGCGACATTCCGGGTGGAAGCGGTTATTTCACGGTAACTTACCACAGCAGTACTTGAAAGCTGAACGATCATCACCTAGGTGATTGGTATTCCCAGATTCTCTGACCAATAGAACGTATAATGTCCTTGGACATCTTCTCCTCCTATTCCCATGTAGAAACGTGTCACGGACTGGTATTGATCGGGCACGCTGTTACAGCCGGGGATAGAACATGGTGCTCGATAGAGAACTGGTACGGCAAGCAAGAATACGACTGAAGCTAGTATAACAGAGGCAAATATCAGCTTCGGACTCCCTTTTCCCAAGACCGCTACATCCGACAGCATCTATTGTAGATTTCCCAGCATATAGGCAGTTTGGCTCCGGGGTGATTTGACTTAACCCTTCAGGCAACGCCATCGTTAACTCATACATGGTTTAGCAAGCGTGAACATGGGTCTTCCTTTAGCTGGTCTTCGAGTCATCGATCTAACACAGGACTTTGCAGGTCCCTTCTGCACCATGATACTAGCGGACTTGGGCGCGGAGGTGATCAAGATCGAGAAACCGGACGGCGGGGATGAGACCCGTGCCTGGGGTCCACCATTTGTCAATGGAGTCAGCTACTATTTCTTGAGCCTCAACCGCGGAAAGAAAAGCGTCGTACTTGACCTAAGGACACGTGAGGGGCAGAAGATCATCCGAAAACTGGTGGTGGATGCGGATATTTTTGTCGAGAGCTCTCGACCCGGACAAATGGCTCGGTTCAACCTCGACTATTCAAGATTACGGAGACTGAACAAAGCACTGGTGTATGCGTCGATCTCCAGCTTCGGCCAGACAGGACCGTACCGCGACCGGCTAGGATACGATCTTATCGCGTTCGCGATGAGCGGAATCATGGCTTCAACCGGGGAACAGGGACGACCGCCTATCCGGATGAGCGTTCCGGTCGCTGACATCGCTGCGGGACACTACGCGTCCACTGCGATACTCGCCGCGCTCTCTAGAAGACTAGTAACTGGTAAAGGAGATTACATCGACCTCTCCCTGCACGACTCTATCGTGTCATGGCTTACCTATCTTGCCAGCTACTATTTCGCCACCGGCAAAGAACCCGAGCGGCGAGGCTCCGCTCACCCGAGCATCGTCCCATACCAGGCATTCAGATGCAAAGACAAGGATCTAGTTCTCGCGATAGGAAACGATCATCAATGGAAGAATTTCTGCCACACCACAAGCCTAGAAAGACTGATCATGGATCGAAGATTCTCTACTAATCCGGCCAGGGTCAGAAACAGACATCTCCTGATCCCCCTTCTACAGCAGATGTTTCGTCGCAAAAAGGCCAAGGAGTGGCACAAGATTCTAGTCCAGGCACAAGTTCCGGCCACCCCAGTCTTGAGTATTCGAGACGTGGCGCGAGATCCCCAGATCCGAAATAGGAGAATGATCATCAAGTCCAATAGCGATATTCCGCGTCTAGGCTCGCCGATGAGATTCTACAAGACAAAACCGAAAAGGACAACGTCCGCCCCAAGACTGGGACAGCATACGACTGAGATCCTGTCAGAGATAGGCTACTCTTCTTAGAAAGCCCGGCTAGCTGCTCTCTTCGTCCTGTTTGGATCCGGTTCTCCGGAGACGAGACAGCCTCGTTGAATTTGTATCTTCAGCAGGGACCCTTGGGTCTCGGACAGGCCTACCTTCGAGGAGGGGTTCGAAGAACTTGACAAATTCAGGATCAAGAAATCCCGCCTGCTTCGCGAGCTTGAAGACTGATTGAAAACGCGGTAGACCCGCGTATACTGCCATCTGGCTTCCGGTCCAAACGCGCCAGTGCTCATCCGTCACAATTCGGGAACGGCGTAGGACGAAAATGTCCTCAAAGGTGTCTATCACGTCTCTAAAGAAACCGTATACCTCGCCACCGCCGACGGAGTCCACCACCTCCTCTATCTCTGGCCGCGAGTTTTGCAGCTCATCACCTATTCCAGGGACCTTGAAGAACCTAGAGCGTATCTGTTGCAGCCTCACTGAGATCTCTCGATTGCTCTCCAGTAAAGTTGCGCGAGTAGCCTGCTCCGCCTGCCGTCGAGCAGCGACCACCTGGCTTCTCGAATAGATGAGAGAGGCTGCTCCGGAAGCGACTCCCAGGAGTCCTAGAATGATTCCATAATCGACCATGGCCGGTTCAATACTAGCTATCACAAGTATGATTTGCGGTTACCCCAGGAGAGTGGGGATTGAGACATGGAACTTTCAGCACTGGCTTCTATCGGTGACTGGACAACTCTTACTTAGCTTGCCCTTTCTGTCACAATCTATGAAAGCACGACCGGCTGTGGCATTGGTGACC
>VBAY01000086.1 GCA_005883085.1 Candidatus Bathyarchaeota archaeon | reverse complement strand
CTGAGTGTGCCCACTCTTGGAGTTGTAGATTATCCCTAGAACATAGCTTACGCGGACGAAGCTGATATCGTTCACCCGGCTCAAGGTCACCTTGTCTTCAGCCTCAACGTACATTGTTCCTAGTTCGCGGGCTCGTTCTGGGAACACGGAAAGGTCCGCCACGTACTCGTTTGGAATGAAAGAACGACACGTGCTCGTTATCATGAACCTTCGAAAGCTCTCCAGCATGCACGTCGTTTCCAGCTTAGCCATTCTAACGCCCCGAGCTCTGCGACTCAGAATAGGAAGAGCTAGTTGAGGCTATTAACTTCACTCCTCAACACTCACACTTCCAATGACACAGCATCAAGAATCAAAGCTGGCGGAGGGGAACGGACCAGACCTCTTTTCTACCTCTTAACTTATCTCTCTGGAAACATAGATTTCACAGGAGTCAGGGCGTTGTAGATGGCTATCCTCGTCCGAGTCCCTGTCCCGATTCTAGAAGACCTCGTCCATGCTGCGACCTCGAAACAGGGAAACATCTACCGCTCAGAACTTGCTAAGTTAATTGGTGCTTCCAAGGAATCCCTTGATGGGAAAACGTCCTTGTATCTAATCAGTCTCATGAAGCTCTGTGGTTTCGCGGAAGCAGACATGGCTAGTGTATTGAGAAAGTCGAAGATCGTCAATCAGAGAGGCGCAGTAACCCACGACATTTCCGCGGTGGACGAGCTGAAAGAGGTTATCGATAACGCCCTAGAAGGATTCCAGTTGCTGATCTCCGAGAGCTTCAAGCCAATAAGGCAGGAAAAAGAGGAGTTGTTCAATCCAGCGGCGTACAGAAAGAAGAACCCCGAAAAAATGAGGATCCGAGACCCTCCAGAAAACATGGGTAAGAGGGACGCCAGTTTACAGTGAACCCGTTTCCGCTTGAAGTCTGGCCAAGGGTCTTATCACGAGGAATCAAAGAGAAATAACGAGAACCGCGTTATAGTCGTGAAGATGCGGATAAATAGGTAAAACCAGCTAGGAACTAGCAGTTGAGAGATAATTGTCCGCTCAGAGAACGGCCCAAGAAGAAGACCCTGTAGCGACGCTCGCGGAAGGGTTGAGCATCTGGGTTGGAAAACTAAGCGACCTTGTCAAGAAGGTCGTTGACACCGGGCCGATTCGAAACGTGATCAACTGGGCGCGTATGTACTCTCTCTGGCCAGTCAATATCACGACTGCTTGTTGTAGTGCTGAGTTCGGCGCGGCTAGTGGCGCGCGACATGATCTTGAACGGTTCGGAGTTCTGCCGATAGGTTCTCTCCGGCAATCAGACCTGATAGTAATCGAGGGGACTATCACGAAGAAGATGGCGAAACGGCTGCGGATGATCTACGACCAGATGGCGTTGCCTAGATATGTTATTGCGATGGGAGACTGCGCCATGTCCGGCGGTCTATTTCATGATTCCTATAGTATAGTGAATGGCGCGCACGAGTTTGTCCCGGTCGACGTCTACGTCCCGGGTTGTCCGCCAAGACCAGAGGCCTTGGAGCAGGCGATCATCATGCTTCAAGAGAAGATTCGAAGGTCAAAGGTGTACGAGCAGGGATGAGCCTTTCTCACGAAAGAGAAGATGCTCTCGTACAAAAGCTCAAAGAGAACTTTCCCGCCGACATCAAGGAAACGAACATCATCCGCCGCGCCAGGCTTGAAGTGACCGTCGCGCCAGAAAAGATCAAGGACATCGCAGTATTTCTCAGAGACAAACTCGGGTTTGACCACCCAAACGGGGTTTCCGCTGTTGACTACAACCGAGAAAGCAGATTCGAGATCGTCTATCATGTCTCATCGATGGGCATCAAGGATATGCGGGATCTCGTTCTCGACTTGAAAGAGTCAGTTCCGAGAAACGCCCCCAAAGTAGGCTCGCTAGTTTCCGTTTGGTCCGGTGTTGAGAACTATGAGCGAGAGAGCTTCGAGATGTTCGGAATACAATTTGATGGCCACCCGAGATTGGAGAAGCTGTTTCTCACCGATAACTGGGATGGGCCCCCGCCCCTTCGGAAGGACATTAGATTCCCTACGGACTGAGATCTGCAATGTCGGCACCTCCGAAACCTGTTCCCCTGACAACTGTCGAGTCCACGGAGACTTCTGAGTCTGGGGCTCAAACGCTCACGTTGAGTGTTGGTCCTCAGCACTCCGGCTCCGGACACATGCGGTTGATCGTTGAAGTAGATGGAGACATCATAGTCAACGTTGCCCCTGACCCCGGCTATGTTCACCGGGGGATCGAGAAGATCATCGAGCTCAGGAATATTATCAAGAGTATTCCGGTGATCGAGAGACCCTCGATCATCGATGCTTCCAATCTCAATCATGCATGGGTGAGGTCGATCGAGGAGATTCAAGGGGTCGAGGTTCCTCGGAGGGGACAATATCTCAGGACTCTCTTGAACGAGATGAACAGGATAATGAGCCACCTCTACTGGCTCTCTATCTATGGCGTATTTCTGGGCCACACCACGATGTTCATGTGGCCTCTCGGTGACAGAGAGCTGTTCATCGATCTAGCTGAGAAGCTTACCGGAGCCAGGATCACCTACTCCTATCTTGTACCCGGTGGGGTCCGGCGCGATTTGCCGCCCGGGTTCGCTGAGGAGGCTGTCAAGAGAACAGAATACTTCGAGAAGCGTTTGAAAGAATACGATCGTATATTCTTCAACAACCCGTTATTCACATCTCGGGCGAAGGGAATCGGGGTCCTCTCCAAGGAGAAGGCGATCGAGCTAGGGTGTACTGGGCCGACGCTTCGAGGTTCAGGTGTTGACGCTGATCTTCGGAAGGACGAGCCGTATGCCGCCTATCCTGAACTCGACTTCGAGGTCTCAACCCGGCCTGACGGTGATTCCTTCAGTCGGGCGATGGTTCACATGGATGAGATGCGGGAGAGTTGCAAGATAATCCGCCAGATCGTCAAGAAGATTCCTTCAGGACCAATCAGGAGAAAGGCACCGATAGTTTTGCCACGTGGTGTGGCGTATGGAAGGGTCGAGTCGGCCCGGGGCGAATGCAGCTTCTATCTGATCGGAGAGGGAGGTGACAAGCCCTATCGGGCACGGTATATCACCGGTTCCTACCGGAATATGGCCGCTATTCCTGCGGTTTTGCTTGGAAACCGTTTGGCGGACATGCCTACTGCCTGGTGGAGTATAGACTACTGGCCGGTAGAGGCGGACAGGTAGATAGTAATGGCTCCGATTATCGGCAAAGCGAAGGCTGCGGTTGATATCTCGATCGCGTACCTGACTGGTATTCGTCATCTCTTCCATAGACCGTACACGTTGAGGTTTCCGCAGCAGAGATATGCGGTTGAGAAAGGGTACAGGGGCCGACATCTACTTCATCTCGATCGGTGTACTGGTTGCGGGATCTGCGCTTGGATCTGTCCTGAGAAATGTATCACGATCGTGCCTCGGGGTCAGCGATGGTATCCACAGTATTTCTATGGCCGTTGTTGTTTCTGTCACTTCTGCGTAACTCCTGATACACTTGTATCGACGAACCCATCTGTCTCACCTATTATCCAGATACAGCCCGGCGACCGGGTCTTGACGCACACCGGGCACTATCGTCGAGTGCGCAGGGTCCTTACACGAAACTACTCGGGAAGACTCTACAGCATCAAACCGTTAGGAACGCCTTTCCTGCTTAGGGTGACGCAGGATCATCCCCTCCTAGTATCTTCTAGAAACATC
>VBAY01000085.1 GCA_005883085.1 Candidatus Bathyarchaeota archaeon | reverse complement strand
ACCCAACATCTACTACGTTCACCCACCACAAAACGATACAGAATGGAACGAGGTCGTCGGAATTCATCTAAAGACATTCAGCAGATACTTACACCCGGAAGTCGATGCGGGCAAAATCACGAAGATGTTCCGCCGACAAAGGATTCTTAGCCCAAGAGGTGCCGCAGAGACAGTATCGGAGGCTCACCGCATGTGGGCATCGGAGGTCGCCGCAGCACGCGAGGTCACACAAGCCAAGGGCCAAGAGACATCGCTTCAGGCGGTCACTCTCAAGTACCAAGATGATCTGGATCGGTTGGACCAGCTGCTCGCGATTTACAAGAACGAGGGAAGCGAACTCACGCCCGACCAGGTCAATCAAGACAACTACAAGATACGACTCTTCCACTTCCAGCGGGCCATATCAAGCCTCGAGTCATTGGAGGACAAAGAACACCGCGAAATCGCGGAAGCGTTGATTCTAACGCAAGCGATACCTGGAGTAACGTATGGTCTTTACACGAGTGATAGAGGAAGTGGCGGTATCCTAACCATTCAGTGCACGGTAAGACCCATCAATCCTGGAGAGAGGCACGTATCAGTTACGGGACAAGCAAGCTCGATGATGATGGGACAGAGCTTCGTGCCAGATGATTCTGTTATTCAAAGCGCTACTAATGCTGTCGAGGCAGTCAGATCATGGCTGTGGTTGAAAGCTCGAGCGAACCTAACCAGGTTCCATGTCGCGTTTCAGATCCGATCAATTCTTGAAGGAGCGCCCGGTCAAGGAGTATCCGGTCCAAGCGCAGGTTATGCGTTGCTAAACGCGCTAGTCTCCGAACTCTCAGGAATCCCGATTCCACAATCTCGAGTGATGACCGGAACGATAGGGCTGAAAATGGACATTGGACCCGTTGGTGGCCTCGGTGGAAGAGGTCGAGAAGCTGGAAAGCTAGTCGGTATTCTGAAGGCCGAGAAGATCAAGGTCACTGACCTACTAATTCCAGAGTCCAACTTCAAGAACGCTTCCGACGAGATGAAGATGATTCAGGACGAGGGAATCATCGTGCACCCTATCGCGAACGCTCCCGATGGATGGCCGATACTATTCTCGATGAACGCCGAGGACCTTGCGAAGAGGATTCGCCAATCTCTTATCGAAAGAGAATCTGTAGTCGATATGGGACCTAGTTCGTCACGACTTGTTGGAAGTTCGGGGACGTAACGGTTCCCACAACCGCCATGGTCAGCAAGAAGAGACTATTACACCTACGAAGGTAATCGGACTCGTCATCGCTTGCCCCCTGATCCTATTGACAAGCCAATCCTTCTGAGTCTCGACGGCCGAGGATTCCATGTGCTACGATACTTAGCCATTCCGGAGGAAGACATGACTAGGCTGAGCTTCGAACTCGTCGACCCTAACACAGGTGAAGGGGCGTCCGCTGAAGCTGCCGTCGATCGGAAGCTAATTGAGGACCTAAACTCCTTCCGGTCGCAAGGGTCAACAGGCAAGGCGTTCCTCATCTGGATCGATACTGTAAAGGGCGAAGTTAGCTGGCAGCTCAGAAAGGTACCGGATTTCGACTTGTGATGAAATTGTTACTAGGAACCTTCAATTGATTCATGGGTCCGTCATTGCCAGCCAAGGGCCGAGGAGCTTTCCCAACCATGGATACGGTTATCGAACACGAACTACTGACCCCATACGACATTCACCTCTTCAAAGAAGGAAGACACGTTCAACTCTATGAGAAACTAGGCTCCCACACTATCCAGCTCAACGGGGAAGAAGGCACACATTTTGCGGTGTGGGCTCCTAATGCCAAACAAGTCCACGTGATTGGAGATTTCAATCAATGGCGGAAAAATAGTCACTCTCTGAAACTTAGGAGCGACGGCTCCGGGATCTGGGAAGGGTTCATACCAGGACTCGCTAAAGGCGCTCTTTACAAGTACCATATCGAGTCCAGAATCCATGGCGGATATTCCATGGAGAAAGGGGACCCGTTCGCCCTACTCTGGGAAATCCCACCTCGAACAGCATCAGTCGTCTGGGGGCTCAAACATTCTTGGGATGACAAGGAATGGATGAAAAACCGGTCGAAGAAGAATTCTCTAGACTCGCCCTTTGCCATTTACGAGATCCATCTCGGATCCTGGAAGCGGGTCCCAGAAGACAACCAGCGATGGCTAACCTATAGAGAGTTGGCGAGGGGCCTGCCGGGCTACCTAGAAGAGATGCAGTACACTCATGTGGAATTTATGCCCGTGATGGAGCATCCCTACAGTCGGTCTTGGGGGTACCAGACTCTGGGCTATTTCGCGCCCACGAGCCGGTTCGGCATACCCGAAGACTTCATGCACCTTGTCGATGAGCTTCACAAAAAAGGATTCGGAGTAATCCTGGACTGGGTCCCTTCTCACTTTCCATCAGACGCCTACGGACTTGCTTACTATGATGGCTCACACCTTTTCGAGTATTCTGACCCTCAGAAGAGAAACCATCCAGATTGGAAGAGTTTCATCTTTGATTTTGGAAAGAATGAAGTCCGATCTTTCCTGGCGAGCAGTGCGGTCTTCTGGCTAAACAAATACCACGCCGATGGACTCAGAGTCGATGGAGTAGCCTCAATGCTCTACTTGGACTACTCCCGGAAGAAGGGTGAGTGGACGCCTAACACGTACGGGGGCAGGGAGAATCTGGAAGCACTATCCTTCATCAAGGAGCTCAATCAGGCAGTATACCGCGCTCAGCCTGACGTCCAAATGATCGCGGAAGAATCAACCGCGTGGCCTATGGTATCACACCCAACTTACGTGGGAGGGCTCGGTTTCGGTATGAAGTGGAGCATGGGCTGGATGCATGACTCGCTGGAATACTTCGCCAAGGACCCCGTTTACAGAAAGCACCATCATGACCAGCTCACCTTCAGTCTCTGGTACGCGTTCTCGGAAAACTTCATTCTCCCATTATCCCATGATGAAGTCGTCTACGGGAAGCGTTCTCTGCTCGACAAGATGCCAGGTGATACCTGGCAGAAATTCGCTAACCTCAGACTCCTCTACGGTTACATGTACGGTCATCCTGGGAAGAAACTCCTCTTCATGGGTGGAGATTTCGGGCAGCGGAACGAATGGAACTTCGAGGAGAGCCTCGACTGGCATTTACTAGAACAAGAACCGCATAGGAGGCTTCACCAATGGGTGAAAGACCTCAACAAGATCTACCGAACTGAAGAGGCGCTTCACCAGATGGACTTCGAGAGAAGTGGCTTCGAATGGGTGGACACCAAAGACTGGGAAAAGAGCATAATCAGCTTCGTCCGGAAAGAAAAGACTCAGGAAAATCAAGTCCTAGTTGTGCTGAATTTCACCCCGCTGCCCCGAATGAACTATCGACTGGGGGTTAGCGGAAGTGAATACTGGAAGGAAATCCTGAACAGTGACGCCGTCGAATATGGTGGTAGCGGCCAGGGTAACCTTGGCGGAGTAAGTACCGACGCTCACGCATTTCACGGCAAAGAACATTCAATTCGGATTAATCTACCGCCTCTAGGAGCCCTGTTTTTCAAGAACGAGGTTTGAGCGTAGTTTGGATAATATTCAGTTTCTCGATGACTTTCCGCCTTTAGAATAGACCGTTGGCTTCCTGGATAATTGTTTCGCCTTTGCGTAGCGGGCGAGTGCGAGGAGACCCGCGTTCTTCCATCTGAACTTCTCTTCAACTCTGCTCCTGCAGTTCTCCCTG
>VBAY01000084.1 GCA_005883085.1 Candidatus Bathyarchaeota archaeon | reverse complement strand
TGTGGCAATTATGAACGTGTAGATCCAAGCGCGCAGCAGCTTTGCAAGCTCGTTTACATGTTCCCATATTGGGAGGAGCTTTTCCGCTCCGCCTTCCTGACCCAAGCGCTGGCGCTATCCTCGGCCAGCCTTCGCCAGAATTTCCTCTCTGATCTGACTAGGAGACTTTCCTTCGGTCCAGATTCCGAGCTTGTGAGCTGTTTCTGAAAGAAGTTCGTCGGCCTCACCGACCACTATCTTGTCTTGATTACCCTTCCTGAACTCGGCGACCACTTGTCCGAAGGACCGAGCAAGATCCGTAATTGCTCTTGGTCTGAGAAGGAAAACTAGCAGAATAATCGCGCCGACTACTATCCACTCGAAGCCGACGATCGCCATCTAACGGCCCCTACCTGTTCTGGGCGGCCTTGACTATTTCGTCTGATATTTCTTGACGCGTCTTTCCTTGCGTGTTAATGCTGAGTTTATGGGCGGTTTCGATCAATGGGTCGGAAACGGCACTCTCGATCCGGGGTACTGAGCTTGGAGATGGGTTGGTAAGACCCTTGGAGGCCTCTTCGAATTCCTTCCTCGCCCGTCCTAGAGAACGCGCAAGTTCGGGAATCTTGCCGGGTCCCCAGACGAAGATGGCAATAACGATTATTCCTATGACTACCCACTCGTATCCCACTATTGCCATACTGATTTCCTGCTTATGCACGTGGCCGTTCCAAGCTTTAACTTTTTACCATGATTCATACCAGAACCTCACTCACACTGGGAAACCTTATTCTTCGCTCAAAGCTGCCTCTTTCAAGGTAACCGAAAACTGAAGATAGTCGTCTGCGTGCGCCGGGTCCCGGACACGGCAACGCGCATCAAGATTTCCCCCGATGGGAAGTCAGTAGTCACAAGCGATACAGAGTTCGTAATCAACCCATACGAGGAATATGCGCTGGAGCAGGGTGTCCAGCTAAAGGAGAAGCATAGTGGAGAAGTCACCGTTCTTACGCTCGGACCCGAGAAGTCAACAAGCATAATTCTCAAAGCTCTAGCGCTTGGCGCAGACAAGGCTATTCATCTCAAGAGCGAAAATTTCCCCGATGATCCCAGTGCCGTTGCCAGAGTAATTGCCGCGGAATTGAAGACTGTCGAATTCGACGTTCTATTGTTTGGCAAGAAGGGTGTTGACGACGACAATCAACAGATCGGCCCGATGGTAGCTGAGCTCCTTGGAATCCCGTGTGTCACTCAAATTGTCAAGCTCGACATTTCTGCTGGGAAAGCGACCGCTCATCGAGAAGTTGAGGGAGGATCAATTGTCGTCGAAGCTATCCTTCCGTCGGCGTTCACCGCCGAGAAAGACCTTACAGTTCCTCGATACGCGTCCCTTCGAGAATTAGTGGCCGCTAGGAAGAAACCTATTCTCGTGAAGGAGCCTCAACAGCTTCCGGGTGCGCTAGAGATAGTCTCGGTCCAATACCCTCCACCTAGACCCCCGGGCAGAGTTCTAGGAAAGGGTGTTGAGGCAGTTCCAATTTTGGTCAAGGTTCTGCACGAAGAGGCCAAAGTGATCTAGCCGGATGCAGGGCCCCATACTTGTTTTCGCGGAGTCCTCGGGGAGGGAATTCCGAAAATCGGCATTCGAATCTGTGACGGAGGCCCGACGGTTGGCTGAACTATCAAAAACCGAGGTTCATGCCTTATCCATCGGTCATGGAGTAAAGGATCAGGCGAGTTCTCTCGGAAAGTTCGGCGCGGACAAAGTTTCGGTCGCCGACGACGAAATGTTGAAACTCTTTCAGCCAGATTTTTATCGGCAAATCGCTCTCGACTTGGCGAACAAGATCAACCCTAGCGTCATTCTTCTCCCTGCTACTTCGAGCGGCAAGGACCTAGCGCCGCGTCTCGCAATCCATCTCAACACCGTCGTCGCAGCTGATTGTACTGAGCTAGAAATCCGAAATGATGAGCTCATCGCAACTCGCCCTGCTTATGCAGGGAAGGTGTTGCTGAAAGTCAAAATGAAGGGGAATCCAAAAGTCGCAACTCTTCGCCCAAACGTCTTCACCGCTAGGGAAGTGACTCCTCCAACTAGTCCTCGGATCGAATCTCTCTCGTTCCAGAAGCCAGTTACCCGGATGACTGTGAAAGAGTTCGTCACCCACGGGGCAAAGAAACTAGACCTCACTGAAGCAGGAATCATCGTTTCCGGCGGGAGGGGAATGGGCGGGCCTGAGAACTACAAGATTCTGGAAGATCTTGCTAGTGTCATGGGTGGGGTGGTTGGAGCTTCGAGGGCTTCTGTCGATGCCGGTTGGAGGCCGCACTCGGACCAGGTTGGACAGACGGGGAGAACCGTCTCCCCAACGCTTTACATCGCCTGCGGCATCTCTGGAGCAATTCAGCACAGAGTTGGCATGATAAACTCGAAGGTGATAGTCGCGATCAACAAGGATCCTGAGGCGCCGATTTTTGGATTCGCGGATTATGGAATCGTGGGGGATGTTTTCGAGGTTGTCCCAGCTCTCACTCAGGAGATGAGAAAGTACTACGGTAAGAACTGACAGGTCTGCTATGCGTCGTCGAGCTTTGCCTTTAGGAATTTTGCAAGTTCTTGGCTTAGTGGGCTTCGAGACACGTCAATTACAGGCATCTCAATGTTTCCCGACTTCACATTGTGGACAAATTCGGCCATGGGAGCGTAGCTTATGGAAGCTATGTAGAGTTCCCCGCGGGCATATTCCTCCGGCATGTCCGAGGGCGGGATTGGCTGTGATACAAACACTATATTCTCTGCCCATGTTAGTAAAACGGGTTGTCCCATCTTCATGATGAATGACAACGCATTCACGAGTTGTTGTGGATTATCGTACTTGACGAGTTCTCGGACGACGATCCGTTTCAGTGGCTCGTGAGCTATTTCGACCATTTGGCTGCTCATTTCTGATCTCCAGACTGGAAAGGCGATAGGTTGTTGGTTAAGAGGGTTACGCGGTAGAATTTCACCGAGACGTGCCGAAAGTCTCTCGCTCGAGTTCCTTAATCAGTGTCTTTAGCGCTATGACTTCAAGGTTCGGTGGGCAATCATTCCAGTCATGCTCCCAACAATCTATGATATCGCACTTTGCTGGGTCATGGTTGTGCTTAGCGAAATTCGAGCTGAGGAACTCAAATTCGATGTATTTCTTCACTCCCCGCTCACGATTAGCTCTGTAATCCACTACCAGTGCGTCGGGAAATGCGTCAGCTATGGACTCAACGGAAAATCCAAGTTCGTCGTTTGAGTTCATGGTCGCAAAGAGAAGGATAACGCCTCCTTCGTTTATTGGCGCGTAAGTGAGTCCGGGATAGTCTATCTTGCGGCCTACGTGACGGCCGCCTTCTGTCCGCGAAACTGTAGTGGTCGGTGGGTTTGTTGTGGTTAGCGGAATTGTCGTGCTCAGGTATGGAAGGCCTTGGTTTTTTCGATAGTAGTCCCGAAACATTTGTGGGCGCACCTTTCCGTCGAAGACACCCGCCCTTGCGGAATATCGTCTCAGAAGTTGTTCGACCCGAGAGACGGACAAGGGAATGATTTTCCCCTTCTTTCTCCTTCCGATGAGTTTTCTAACTTCCCCGATATGGTCTTGCTTAAGCGGTATTAGCTCCGTCGGCCCTCCCATCTTTCGATGAACCAAGACTCCATCCTGGCTAAGGTCTTGAATTTGCAGACCTTTCAAATTGGGCTCGGCCGCAACCCATTTCTCGGTTTGCTTGTTCCATCTACGAGCTGCCGTCCCTACAATTTCTCGCACGCTGAGACCATAGCCAGCCATCAACTTTAGAAGAACCATATCGCGAAAACTCTCTTTCTCGGCCTCAGTAATTATTCTCT
>VBAY01000083.1 GCA_005883085.1 Candidatus Bathyarchaeota archaeon | reverse complement strand
CCAAGCCAGACCAAGACTTCGACGTCCCACTCCTTCTAGACCTCATGGAAGGACTATACCTTCTAGAACATCAGAGGATATCCGTGATTGATGGAAGAACCAAAGAACCGGTTCGTAAATCGGTTCTACTGAGAGAAGCGAGAGAGACATATCGTGGATTCAGCCAAGCGTACCAAGTCTACAAGGATCTGAGAAACAAGGGTTACATCGTCACTCCTGGAATAAAATTCGGAGCTGACTTTGCGGTGTACGAGCACGGACCTGGCATAGATCATGCCCCCTTCATCGTTTCTGTCGAAGACCCCGAGTCCATCATGGGACCCTTCGAGGTAGTCCGGGCGGGAAGACTAGCAACAACCGTTCGGAAGCAATTCATCATAGCAATTCCAGACACAAAGCTGGACGAGATCAGATATCTCGTTTTTAGCTGGTTCAAAGCCTAACTCAAGCTATCAGATCGACTCGCAACGGTTCGTTGAGCATCCCTGAGAAAGGAAAGAGCAAAGTCACGCGCGTGTCTTTCAGTTCCTCTGTGTTTCCCGTCTACGTGCCTTAGGTGATGATAAAATTCATGGATCAATACGTACGGATCAAACAGGTAATCTTCGCTCGATATGTAGATAGTCCGTTCTCTATGCACGTAGCATCCGAGCGCTTTTTTCTCGCCTCTAGGTAGACCGATCCGTAGGATCGGCCGTTCTACGCGGTAATGCGCGCAAAGGGCGTCAAGCGCTTTCTCAGGCTTTCTTTCTATCGCGATGAGACGTACAATGTTTCCCTGGAACTCGGCCTCTTCGAGTCTATTCTTTCGTCCAGACTGCGACCGACTCAGCGCCAATCAACTGCTGTTGCGACTACTGTAACTCCGCGTTTCTGGTCCAAGACCATTGCTGTGTTCTCAATACAACCCTTTAAGGTTCATCAAAAAGAAGAGAGCTCCAGGACCTTTGATGTTGAAGAGAATCCAGGTTCTCTTTGAGAATCATCCTGAACGGTTGCAAATTGCTGAGTTCTTGTTGAAGAATGGATTCTGCGTCAGGGCAACAGGATTTTTGTCAATGAGGGTGAGATCCCGCTGTCAAAGTAGCTCGAGCAGTCGGAGTTGATCGCCGGACCGTAAGTGAAACGATTCGGGCGATCGACCGTGACAGAAAAGTCAAGACGGTTTTTCGAGGTTAGAGTCAGCTGGACCGTCGCTCCGGGCCGCAGCAAAGCAACTCGGGCTTGGAATTGTTGAGATAACAGCCGATAACCCGAGCAAGGATCGGGATTCTTGCGAATGCATCGATGGTCTTGGTGGACCATGGAATAGGCGTTAGACAAGCGCTGGTCGGCGACCCTGAACTGAATCCGGAGCCCAAGCTTACAAAAATAGGAGATAGGGTCATCCTGGGAAAGGCCATTCCGCTGATTCTTAAGATTCCGTGAGTTGCCAAGGTGTCAGTTTACTAGTAACCCAGACTATCGTCGTTACTAAAGGTAACATTTATAGGCCAATTCCGTTACCTAGAGTAACGAATAAGGGTCTACCAATGATACTACGGCTAACCCAGACAGCAGAAATGCAACGCGTCTCGCCACAAGACATCCTAGACTACAAAACCTTCGCTCGCAAGCATCAAACTCCAGCGGGAAAGAATGAACTCAAGCAATTCGAACGATTTCACGCCGCAAGGAATCTGATCTCCCAAGAAATGGACACATACCTAGACGCGAAACTAACGTCCAACGACCATTCGAGCACAATAATTGTCGACGTATGTGGCGTCAAGAACAAAACCCTGACAGCAGTGTTTTGTCAGACCGCAGGAATAGACGAGTCCCTGGCAAAATCCCTCGAAACAATCAACAAATCTCAGAACACCACCGTGATAATTCTTCTACCAAGAGAATTAGATCAGCCTAGCCTAAAGGAACCAGTGCGCATTGCCCTCGAGAGAGGCAAGGCTACGATGGAGGTGCTCGGCTGGTTCGGCGATACATTCCAGGAAACGTTTCGGGAAACCCTAGGCCTCATAGAGCTCTTGGGAAATGAAACCAGAATGAGAATGCTAGCACCGCTACTCGAGAGGTCGGGCGCGAAAAGAGACTATCGAACCAGGATAAATCCAAAGCTTGTCTACCACAACATCTCCGCTCTTTCCGATGCAGGTCTTCTCGACGAGAATATTGAAGGAGCATACGAATTGAGTCAATTCGGAAAGACGGTTTTCGCGGAATTCATCACATTTCTAGAAAAGACTCGAAAGACCCTTGATGAATCAAGAACTAGGGAGGTGAAAAATGATTGAGTGAGGATGAATTCTTTTCCAATTGGCAGCGTCGTCGATGGCGATTTCCCACTGCCAACCTCTTTGACGAACTAGAGCAGGACTTTGAGTCGATGTTCAAGGACCTGGAGCTTCCAAAGGATCTTATCAGAGAGCGAAAGCTTCCCGACGGTGGCACCGTGAGGGAAATGGGTCCATTCGTTTACGGCTACTCGTTCAGCATGGGTCCCGACGGCAAACCCGTAATCAGAGAGTTCGGTAATGTCAAACCCTCCCTGAGAGGAGGACCATCCGGCGGAGTTAAGCCCCGGCTCGACGTCAAGGAAGATCGAGAGCCTCTAGTAGACACAATAGTCAACCCCGACACAGTGAAAGTCGTAGCCGAGCTTCCAGGTGTCGAAAAGCCGGACATCGCCCTCGAATGCGATGGACATAAGCTGACACTGAAGGTGGACACGGACAAGCGGCGCTACTACAAGGAATTAGAACTTCCGGTCGAAGTAGATCCTGACACGTCAAAAGCTTCCTATAAGAATGGCGTGCTAGAGCTATTGCTGACTAGGAAAAAGACAGGGTCAAAGGCCAAGCAGATAGCCATCGACTGATTTGGGAGTACAACTCCCACTACCCCCTTTTTCCGGAGCCCGAGAATCAAGTTCAATCTTTCGGACGATATGTACGAAAGAGAATGATAGACCCGAACCTAAGTCTTAACCATTGATGATGGCAATTCAATTACATGGTTTCAGGCGACTTGGTCATCAGTCAGGCGGAGCACAAATCCAGGATCGAGAAAATTCGGGATCAATTGAAAAAATCGAGGTGCGCCGCGCTCTATCTGACGAATCCCACGCGGATTCTCTACGCTACTGGATTTAGCCACATTTCCACGGAGCGACCTCTAGCATTAGTCATCCCGCAAGAAGGTGCCATCTTCATGATGGGTCCTCGGCTGGAGGAGGATCATGCGAAACAGGACTGCGCTCTCATAGAAGAGTTCTTCAGTTATCCCGATTATCCTGGCCGTACCCACCCGATTCGCCACTTTGTCAATGTATTGACAAGAAAGGGATTTGCAGGATCGAAGATCGCGACGGACTCCATTGACGGGGCAGCGGGAGGCTGGGGGTACAGAGGCCCTTCTTTACGAGACTTGCTCCACCGGGCCAAGATGGTCGACGGCAGAGATCTGGTCGATAAGCTGAGATGGGTAAAATCGAAGCAGGAAGTACAGCTGTTGAAAGAGAGTGCTCGATGGGCTCAGAGGGCCCACGATATTCTAATTGAAAACATCGCACCTGGAGAGCGTGATGCGATAATTGGATTGAAGGCGAGCTACGAGGCGTTGACAGGAATGATGGAGAAACTTGGAGCTAGATATCAACAACTGAAGTGGAACCTTTCGCCTGTAGTTGTGGGGTGTCGGGGACAGGTCGGACCGGGGTCGTCTGTGCCACATGCGGTCTTCTCTAAGCGGAAGAT
>VBAY01000116.1 GCA_005883085.1 Candidatus Bathyarchaeota archaeon | reverse complement strand
ATACAAGTCCATGAAGAATTGGGACCGAGAGCAAAGGGAACCCTTACTCTCGAAGGTCACCGATCGCATCCACCACCAAGAACCACTCAAAGAAAAGATCTCCCAGTGCGTCTACAAACTCAAAGTCCAACAGAACAGGCTCGAAGGCGCTAACCTCAAGACACAGCAACACGACAAGTCACTGTTCGACAAGTGCGTCCAAGCTCAGATGGCCAAGGACACAATGCGAAGCGCAATGTACGCCAACGAGATCGCTGAGATCCGGAAAATCGCCAAAGTCACACTCAGAAGCGAACTCGCCCTCGAACAAGTCGTACTCAGACTCGAAACAATCCAAGAATTCGGCGATGTCGCAGCCATGATGGGCCCAGTAGCCGGAGTTGTGCACCAAATCAAGAACCAAATCGCAGGGGTCATCCCACAAGTCGGATACGAACTAGGCGAGATCTCTGACACACTCAACAGCGTAGTCATGGAAGTCGGCGAAGCAACCGGACAAGGCTACGACCTGGAAGCATCAGGCCCAGAAGCCTCGAAGATCATCTCCGAAGCCAACACTATAGCAGAGACACGGATGCGTGAGAAGTTCCCGGAGTTACCCTCTCAAACCGCCATCGCAGAACACGAGACAGTGATTCCAAGGTAGGAGTAACTCCGCCAACATTTTTTGGTGCAAAATCATGCCGATAACACTTGAACAAGTTCGAAGATTCCTTGGGAGAACCCTTCAAGACCCCTACGGCAGAGCCTTCGGCAAAGTCGTAGGTATCTCGGCCAATCTCAGAGACGAGGTAACGGGAGTAGGAATTGAAGAGGGCAACGGAGAGTTTCTCCAATGCCCCGGCGACAGGGTTACCATAACCGGCGACAGCCTCATCCTCGCGCCTGCCTGGAAGGTTGAAGCAGAGGAATTCCGCAAAGAATTCGACATCGTGACCAGACGCCTCCGAGCTCTCGATGAGCTGTTCAGCGTCGGAGACATCCAGAAGGATGTCTACGAGGATCTAAGAAAGCAGCACGAGGATGCGATCAATGAGCTGAAGGGCAAAAGGAAGGAGATAATCGACACTCTAAGCCAACGAACCAGCACTCTCAACACCCAACTCCGACAGCTACAAACACATCTCGCAGGCAACAAGATGCTACACGCGTCCGGCGAGTTCGACGACATGAACTACAAAGCAGCTAGCGACGCTATCGACAGCGGCCTTGTCCGCGCGATGGCCGAGAAGAAGGACGTCGAGAGCATCTACGGTTATCTGCAGAAGCTCGACGCGACCCAAGGACCACCTGCGGCACAACAGCCCCAACCAATACCTCAAACTCCTCAACCCACCCCTCCGACAACCTCTCCCTCGAGAGACCCTGTTCTAGTACTTCACGTGAGGGAGACTTAGGAGGATTCAAGGGCTGTTCCGAAAGTTCGAAGAGAAAGTCCATCCTATTCCATTGAAAGAACGCATAGCGCAAGCCCTGTTCAGACTCGGATCCCAGAAGGAAAAACTGGAGCACATGTCCGCCCGGCTCCAGCAACGCGATAAGGAAATGTTCCAACGCTGCATCGGTGCACAACTCTCCAAAGACCCCGCTCACGCCGCCCTCTACGCCAACGAGTGCGCCGAGATCCGGAAAATGGCCCATCTCACCCTGAGTAGTGAACTAGCCCTTGAACGCGTCATACTCCGAATGCAGACAGTAGAAGAGTTCGGCGACATAATGGCCCAGATCGCCCCAGTCATCGGAGTCGTACGCGAGACCCGCGGCAGAATCGCAGGCGTCATACCTGAAGTAGCCAATGAGCTCGGCGAGGTTAACAACATGCTCAGCGATATGAGCATGGAAACCGGCCAAGTCGGTGAAGACCAAGGCTTCGACATGAGCGCCTCAAGCACTGAAGCACGCAAAGTACTCGAAGAGTCCAGCGCCATCGCGTCTCAACAGATGAAAGAACGGTTCCCAGAGCTGCCACTACCTGAAGCCCGCCAACCCATCCCAGAAGCAGCAACAAGATCCCCCGAACAAAGAATTCCTATAGCCATCACTACCTCAGGATCAGAAGAGGCTCCCTTGGAAGACAAGCTCCTTGATTACATCAAATCGCACAACGGCGAGCTGAGTCTGAACAATTGCTCGGCAGAACTCCTCGTACCAAGCGATGACATCAGACGCTCTCTACAACGGCTCAAGGACGACGGAAAGATAGTCATGGACTAGAACGGGAGACAAGTGCTCCCGTCCAAGCCCTTCAATGTCACAAGGAGGGACAAGAAATCTCAGCATCAGAAGAACTGGAATCGCTCGCAGTAAAATACGCGAAAGAAGCCATCGAGCTCGAGAGAAAAGGCTCCAAACGACTAGCCGCCACAAAATACCAACGAGCAATCGAAGTCCTCCTCAAACTATGCTCCCTCTACCCAGCTGCACCACAAAACAAAGTCTACACAGAACATGTAGAAGCGTACAAGAAACGAATCCAAGAACTCCAATCAGACGAGCCCATCGCTCATCCAATGGATTCCACTGAGACCCGAGACTCTAAGACCATCAAGCTCGACCAGTGGGTTCTAACAGAGAAACCCGACATAAGCTGGAGCGATATCGCAGACCTAGAAAGGCCGAAAAGGGCGATCGAAGAATCGATAATCTTCCCGGTACGAAGACCAGATCTCTTCCCACTCGGTTGGCCGCGAGGAATTCTCTTCTTCGGACCACCAGGCTGTGGAAAGACATTACTCGCAGCGGCGATCGCGAGCGAGATCAAAGGGATGTTCTTCTGCGCCGACGCCGCCTCCCTAATGTCGAAATGGCTTGGAGAATCCGAGAGAAACGTCTCCCAGCTTTTCACCAAGGCGAGAGAAGTCTCTGAAAACGGACAGCCAGCGATCGTCTTCATCGACGAGATAGACTCGCTGATGGGTGTCCGAGGAGAAGAAGTCGGAGGAGAAGTCCGTGTCAGAAACCAGTTCCTCAAAGAGATGGACGGCATTCTCGACAAGAACAAGAAATTACACGTCTACCTCATCGGCGCCACAAACAAGCCGTGGGTTCTGGATGAGCCGTTCATTCGACGGTTCCAGAAGAGAATCTACGTCCCGCTCCCAGACGTCAAAGCCCGTATGGACATGTTCCAGATCTACTCTCAGAACCTGAAGTTCCAGAACAATGTTGACTTCGCCGAGCTGGCCCGTAGGACAGAGGGCTATTCCGGTGGGGATATTCGCGATCTATTCCAGTCCACCCAGATTAAGGTGGTCCGCGATTTCTTCCAGCGTGGCGCCGCTAACGATCTCAACGCTATTCCTGACCCGATTACCATGGAAGACTTCGAGACCATCATCGTTGGCCGACGTCCAAGCGTTTCACAGAACATCATCAAGCGCTACTTCGACTGGGATGAGTCGTTCAAGGCATCATAGAGGATGAAAGACGTGAACCTTGACGGAACTGACCTGCGCATCCTCGCGGAGCTCGTGGAGAACTCCAAACAGTCTTACGTTGAGATAGGCCGCAAACTCGCCCTCCACCCCAACGTTATCGCTTACAGAGTCAACCGCTTGGAAGACGCGCACATCATTCGCGAGTACACAACCCTCATCGACTTCTCAAAACTCGGGCTGTCGGAACAAGTCATTGTCGCCGCCAACTTCCCAAGCACCCCATCCAGAGAAGACATCCTGAAACAAATATGTGAAATACCTGAAACCCTCAACGTTATCAGTTCCCTCGGAACCCCAGAAGGACTCGTCTTCATAGTCGCCCGCAACAAAGAGGACGTCAACGCCGTTCTATCTAAGCTCCGTTCGATGAACCTTGACATTGACTTCGCCTCCTCAGTAATCAGGACCTACGACGAAGGACGATTAGGAATGTTCCTCCGATCCATGGCAGGCCCAGAATAGAAGGTCGATTCTAATTGGAAAAGCCATCCTGGACCCCTATCGTCCTATCCGGCGCCATCCCACGAGAAGCCACG
>VBAY01000115.1 GCA_005883085.1 Candidatus Bathyarchaeota archaeon | reverse complement strand
ACTTGGGCGTCAAGGGTATCGTATTCTTCGAACTCGAACTTGACGGCGCGACTTGGGGAAAGGGTCCCAAGGAGTTTGGGATTCATGGAAGCAACAAGGCCTGGGTTGACAGCCCGGTCTGGAGGATGATACAGGCACTAGCCACAATGACAGGTCCTGACGGCAACAAGGTGACGATCCAAGACTTCTACCGCCACGCTCAGGTCCCCAACAAGGAAGACCGCGAGCTCCTCCCGAAACTGGAGAAGACCTTCAACGACACCGCCGTGAGAGAGGAGATGAAGGTTGACAGGTTCATCGGCGACAGCCGTGGCATTGAAGCGTTGAAAAAGTATCTTTTCGAGCCAACCCTCAACATCAACGGGATAGCGAGCGGCTACACGGGACCGGAGACAAAGACTCTCCTCCCACACAAGATAACCGTCAAGATGGACGTACGCCTCGTACCAAACATGAGAAAGGACGACGTAATACCAATGATCAGAAACCATCTAGACGCCTACGGATTCAAAGACATCCAAATACGAATACTAGAAGCCGGCTACGCAGCGTCACGGACAAGCTATCAGAGCCCGCCCGCCCAAGCCGTAATCAAGTCCTACAAGGAAATGGGAAAGGATCCGGAATTATGGCCAACTATAGCCGGCAGCGCACCATTCGCAATCTTCAATCGAAAGCCGGTCAACCTCCCAGTAGTGATCGGAGGACTCGGTCATGGTGCCCTTGCACATTCGCCGAACGAGTATCTCGTCATAGACGAGAACGGGCCGACTGGTGGATTGGCATCGATGGAAAGATCCTTCGTTACGATGCTAGACAATTTCGGCAAGATGGCTAGCTAGTACACTCAAAGCGTTCTTGCGAGAGGACTAAATTCCTCTGGCTAGTGTTTGCTCGTGAAAGGGTTGCTTATTTTTCGACTCGAACCCGTGCGCTTTCTGGACCTGTTCGTCTTTTTCTGTCTGGTCCTGATACGAAAGGTTCGAGACTGACGCGGCAACGCTGTTCGGATTAGATCCTCGTTGGGACTGGTATATCTACGTTGGATCTGGGTTTTGCTCGGGCTGTCTGCTGAGCTTGCTGTTCGAGTGTCGGCTTGGCAGCGTGATCCAAACCTGTTTTCGGTTCCTTCCACGTTGAGCCGCAGATGTGACAGTTGTGAACTCTATAGTCATCACCGTCGTCCCGACCAGCATAGATGCAGGGCCCGATGTGCCCGCAGACAGGACAGATGTGCCTGTCTCCTTGGACCGCCATTAGTCATTACATTGTCCTTTCGGCTATTTGAACAAGGAGGTCAAAGTCTCATTAGGCCCCGATTCCCTACTTTGCTATCAATATCATCGGTAACCTTCTTAGCTTGAAAGATAACCGTGGTGACGAGACGAACTTGGAACTAGGACCGGAAGCTGAAGCGGAAGAAATCGACGTAATATGGGACGAGAATGGAATCGCAAGGTATAGACTACTCAAAGACCGTAGAATTGTCGACTTCGATGGCCACACAATCGCCTGGGTGGATGAAGACGGATTCGTCTACGACTACAAAGGACACTACAAGGCCTTCTATGAGAACGGGATTCTGCGCGACCAGGAAGGTGCTGTCATCGGACAGGGTCAGGACCCCGTAGGTCCCAAGCCTGTTCTGCCCAACAAGGGCCTGATTCCAGAGGCGACCAGGCCTGAGACGCCTCCTACCAAGCCTAAGGTGAAAAAGGACAAGGACTCTCCTAAGAAACCCGTGGCTTCACTCCTCTGGTCCAAGAAGATGCTCGAAGAACTATAGAGCACTAGTGTCTAGGGTGAGCCTTGCCTACCAGGAACCTAAATCCGCATCCCATACTCCCTCTCAACAGCCCAAATTGATCGGAAACTCGCGATTCTTCCAAACTGTTTAGCCTGAAGGGAATCGGCTTGGACCCGTGCCCAAGTTGACCCTTTACTATCTTCCGATAGCCATTTTCATTGCAGTCTACGTCCTGATAGTTCTTCGAAACCTTCGATGGTTTCGTATCCCGATCTGGACCATCATGATGTCGGGAGCCGCCGCGATGATCTTCTCGGGGGCTATCCCTCTAGGGGACGCCTATACATCAATCAATCTCAACGTGATCTTCTTCCTGCTCGGAATGTTTTCCGTGGTTGCTGCCATGGATCTCTCCGGTCTTCTAGAGTACCTTACCCTGAGACTGCTGCAGGTTGCAAAGTCTCCGCAGAGAGCGTTCGGATTAGTCCTCGTCGGGATAAGCACGATGTCAGCGTTCTTGGTGAACGACACGTTGGCGTTGATGGCTACACCGATAATGTTGAGTGTGGCCAAGCAACTGCGAGTCAGACCCGGGGTCTTTCTCATCACTCTCGCCTTGGGGGTCACTATTGGCAGCACGATGACCGCAATCGGTAATCCACAGAACCTTCTGGTCGCGCTGTCAACAGGGATTCCAAACCCGATGCTGAATTTTCTCTACTACCTTGCCCCTCCAACACTGGTCGGACTAGGAGTGACATACCTAATTCTCAAATGGTACTATAGAAAAGAATTCGCAAACTCGACACTCGCACAACTCCAAGTCAATCCTCGAGAAGCGATCAAAGATCGAAAATTAGCAAAGCTCTCAGGCTGGACCGCCGGAATAGTTGTGCTCGGCTTCTTCCTCGTCGGAATCGCTGAACTGTTCGGAGTCCAGGGAAACTTCAACCTTGCAACAGTCTCTCTCCTAGGCGCAGCGATCGTATTCTTGGGGAGCGGAAGACGAAAAGAAATTCTCAGATCCGTTGACTGGGGGATCATCATTTTCTTCATTTCCCTCTTCATCGTCATGCAGGCATTTTGGGAATCAAATGCCCTCCAGAGCCTAATGATCTACATGCCTGTTCTCAACAGGTCTGATCCCGGGCTCTCGATCATAACGATAATTCTGGCAAGCGCATTTTTCAGCCAGCTCCTGAGCAATGTCCCATTTGTCGCAGTCTACATCAAAGCGATGCAGGCGGCAGGCTTCACCGGAGTCGATGTCAAGGCTTGGATGGCGCTAGCCGGCGCCAGCACACTGTCAGGAGGGATCAGTCTCCTGGGCGCGGCCAGTAATGTAATCGTTCTAGAGCAGGCAGAAAGCCGAGGATCAGGCTTCGGGTTCGTAGAGTTCTCAAAGATCGGACTTCTCGTGACCATTCCCAACCTTCTCATCCTATACCTGTTTCTTCGAGTGCTATAGCTCGAAATCACACACTCTCAGACACTCAAAGATCAATTGGGCTAGCAGGCTCGATTTGACACCTTCCTGGCTGTTCAAATCGTTGTATCATATACCCAGCCCGCGCACCTCGTGCTCAACTCCAAGAAAAGGAGATAGGAAAACAAAGGATGGATTCATCGACAAAACGCAAAGTGGGCGCCATCGCCCTGATCGTCGCCGGAATCGGCGCTTTCCTAGTGCCATTCCTCCTCCGCGGCCCAGCACTACAAGCCTCAAGCAACAATGGAGGAAACACCAACAACAACAACAACAATGGCGGAACGCCGACTAGCCCCTCAACGGGGACCAATCCGACAACGTGCACTTCTGACGACAATACAGGCCCGAGTGGACATACTAACGAAGGCAAGCACCTTGCAAAGGGACATGACAAGCAGGACACGTCAATAATGGGCAAAGCACACGGGTTCATGGCCGCTATGGCCAAACATAACCCGCAGCACGACGCAACTCACTCGACCAAGATCGACAACGACACTACCAACACTCACGGACCTCACTCACATGGCCATGATGCGCACGACGGTAATGCTTGCGCCGACGACAAAGATAACGACAACGACGATTAGTGGGCCTAGAAACAATCCTAGGCTCCCCAACTTTATTTCAGAATTCACC
>VBAY01000126.1 GCA_005883085.1 Candidatus Bathyarchaeota archaeon | reverse complement strand
CTCACGAGAGGCGTTGACGCTTTTTGACGAGCGTCCTATCCGTCCTATGCTCGCCAAAACCGGTAAGGCGTTTGATGATGAGAACTATTTTTTCGAGCCGAAGTGGGATGGGCTCAGAGCCTTACTATTCCTCCACGAGAGAAAGTTAGACCTTCAGAATAGAAATCTGAGAGATGCGACCGGCTCGTATCCGGAGCTCCAGAAGATTAAGGGCAACCTCCGAGCGAGGACGGCGATCATAGATGGCGAAGTCGTCGTCCTTGGAGAAAATGGCGCCCCCAACTTTGGGAGGCTCCAAGCCCGGTTCGGAGTAGACGACCCGAAACGCGTGAGCGTGCTGGCCAAGACGACACCTGTCACATACGTCGCCTTCGACCTTTTACACATTGACGGCCAAGACGTAATCAGCCGGCCGCTTGTCGAAAGAAAGACGCGGCTCAAATCAATCGTTGAGGAAGGCCCGTACCTCCTTTACGGAGAACACGTTGGCGCGGAAGGAAGCCGTTTCTTCAAAGAAGCGACAAACCGTGGTTTTGAAGGAGTAATCGGGAAGGAGAGCCAGTCGCAGTATGTCCCAGGTCTACGAACTGACTACTGGATCAAGATCAAGCAGATTAACACGACTGACTGCGTTGTCGTCGGCTTCAGCGAAGGAGAGGGTGCACGAGTTCCGACCTTTGGCTCACTGATTCTCGCTGCATATGACGACGATCGGGAGCTACAGCATGTGGGAAATGTGGGAGGAGGGTTCTCCAACGACCGTCTTCAAGAAGTCAAACGAAAACTCTCCAAACTACAAACGAGGAAACCCACGATTCAAGGACCCGTGGACTCGCCCACACCTGTAACCTGGGTTAAGCCTAGAATCGTGGTCGAAGTGGCCTACATGGCTGTTACAAATGACGGGAGGCTCAGGTTTCCCAGATTCAAACGGATACGAAATGATAAGGATCCAATGGATTGCAGGCTTCCGCTTTGACCTAGACGAATCCGGACCAGAACCTTCGCTTGGAATTCCTGCCACCCCGGAACAGACCCCAGAACAAACGGACCAGACCGAAAAGGATCATGAAACCACCCAGAAGTTCCCAGTAGATGGAAGCTGAGCTAGCGAAGAAGCCAACTTTAGCAACCAACAGGACTAGGCCACAGACAATCCAAACTAATCCGGAGATGGATACGTAGAAGTGTGTAGGCTGCATCAGGGCTGCCGCCTTACGCCATCGAGTGACGAATAGATAGCTCTATGGATTATGTATTCAAGAAAATCCTACCGGCATGGAGACGGTACTTGCGCTCTGGACGCTATCTAGGTAGGACGAAGGCATATAATCCGCCGGGGGTTACCGACTATTGTTGTCGATGTTGACGGAAGTTCGCACTGTTCGAATGCCCTCCTGCAACTGGTGCGGACGCATGATACTGCCGCGCGAAGGCGCAGTGAAATTCCCCTGTCCCCAGTGTGGCGAGACAACCATCTGGCGTTGCGAGAAATGCCGCGGCTTCGGCCGTCCATACAAATGCCAGAAATGCGGGTTCTCAGGACCCTAGGAGGCGACCAGAATTGGCGAAGGTCATGGTCTCCCTCAAGATATTTCCCTCAGACATAGTCGCAGACATGAACGGTCTCAAGGACAGGATCAAGAAATCACTCGAAGGCAAGGCAACAATCTACAAGTTCGACGAAGAGCCTGTCGCCTTCGGACTTGTCGCTCTTGTCGCGCACATCCTAATGCCTGAAGAAGCCTCTGGGGTAATGGACGAGGTTGAGAGACGCCTGAAGTCGATCGCTGGCGTAAGCGAGGTCGAGGTTCTCGTCTCCCGCAGAATTGCCTGACTTAACAAGTGGTAATTAAGTAACATTAATTTTAAATAGCGACGGGTCAACTTTTCCGTCTGTAATGAGCATCAGATTCACGCTTCACGAGGGAACCAAGGTCCTGCTGGACCTGCCCCTTTCGGGAGGAGAATGGCAGCCGGAGGTCCGCGAGATCGTCTTGAAGGAACTCAAGGATTCCGAGGAAGACCTTGATTCGCTAAGCGAGATCTGTGATTTCTTCTCCAATAAGAAACGACTTCAAATGGTCAACCATATGATTAGGGACTGCGAGAATTCAGCAAGCTTCACCGACCTCCTAAAGGTGGCGGTGAACCCGAAGTATGTGTCCGACCTCGTGAACAGGTCTCCAAAGCGGGAGCTTGTTGTCAAAGACAAGAACGGCTACAGCGTCTCACCGATAGGCGTAGGCAGCTTCCTTTTGCTATCGATCGCAATCAAGAAATTGCTGAGGAACGGGGATTCCATTAATAGTGATGATAAGTCTTTTGAGGCGGAGTAGGATTTGACGCTCAAGGTTAGGAGCGGCCAGTGCGCTACTGAACGCTCGTCTTCTCCTCAACCCACCGCCCCTATCGAGGTCAAGTCCAAATGACAATGGTACCAAAGGAAGCCCAGCTACGAGTAGCTGACGCTAAGCAGAGAGACGTTGGGCATGGGAAGGTTAGAATTGATAATGAGACTATGCAGAAGCTCGCAATAACCGCGGGCGACTTTATCGACGTTCACGGTAAACGAACGACTGTCGCGATCGCTTGGCCCGCGTATGCGGAAGACCAGGGCCAGGAGATCGTCAGGATGGACGGATTGCTCCGGAGAAATGCTGGAGTCGCACTGAACGAGTATGTGACGATCAAGAAGGCTGAGGTAAAGGACTCGCAGACTATCGTCTTCGCGCCCACTGATGTTCGGCTGAGTGTTGACGAGGAGTTTGTTGGCTTTGTGAAGAGACGGTTCATGGACATGCCCTTCGTCGAGGGTGACATGACTCTCCTCAGCATCTTCGGCAGCGCTGTTCCTCTAATCGCAACTAGGACACGGCCTCATGGTCCTGTAAAGATTACCGAGTCGACTGTGGTTCAGGTGATGAGTGAGCCCACACCGGAGAAGAAGGGCATACCGATTGTCACCTACGAGGATATCGGCGGGCTTCATAGTGAGATCCAGAGAATCCGGGAAATGGTCGAGCTTCCATTGCGGCATCCAGAACTCTTCCAGCGGCTCGGAATCGAACCGCCGAAAGGCGTCTTTCTCTACGGGCCTCCGGGTTGCGGCAAGACCTTGCTGGCCAAGGCGGTTGCAAACGAGTCTGACGCGAACTTCTACGTGATATCCGGCCCTGAGATCATGTCCAAGTTCTACGGCGAGTCGGAAGCCCGATTGCGGGAAATCTTCCAGAAGGCTCAGGAGACCGCTCCGAGTATAATATTCATCGACGAAATGGACGCTATCGCGCCTAAGAGAGAAGAAGTTACTGGAGAAGTGGAACGACGGGTCGTCGCCCAACTCCTTTCGCTGATGGACGGAATGGGTGCTCGAGGAAACATTATCGTCATTGGAGCCACTAACAGGCCAAATGCCATTGACCCAGCTTTACGGCGACCTGGCAGATTTGACCGGGAGATCGAGATTGGAGTCCCGGACAAGATGGGACGCTACGAGGTTCTCCAGATCCACACTCGAACTATGCCCCTCGCATCGGACGTCGGCCTTCCGCGACTGTCGGACATCTGTCATGGCTATACGGGAGCCGACATTTCCGCTCTCTGCCGCGAGGCCGCGATGAAGGCGCTTCGACGCTATCTTCCGGAGATGAACCTCGAAGAGGAGAGAGTACCAAGCGGCATCTTGGAGAAGATGGAGGTCAATCTGGAAGATTTCATGAACGCTTATCGAGAGATTACCCCAACTGCCATGCGGGAGGTCTACATCGAGGTTCCGACAGTCCACTGGAGCGACGTCGGCGGGCTGACCGAGGTCAAGCAGCAATTGCAGGAAGCTGTCGAGTGGCCGTTGAAGAAGCCTGAGGTATTCAAGAGGCTCGGAATTCGCGCTCCCAAAGGAATCCTACTATTCGGGCCTCCGGGTTGTGGAAAGACCATGCTAGCGCGGTCGGTGGCTACTGAGAGCGAGGCGAACTTCATTTCGATCAAAGGTCCTGAGCTCTTCAGCAAGTGGGTTGGGGAGTCTGAGAAGGCGATACGGGAGGTCTTTCGGAAGGGAAGAACAGCTGCACCGAGTAT
>VBAY01000125.1 GCA_005883085.1 Candidatus Bathyarchaeota archaeon | reverse complement strand
GAGTTGTAATGAAACACCTACCGGTTTCAAGGTCCATACACGGGTGGTTAACAGCTCTATGACCGAACTTCAACTTGTAGGTTTCCGTCCCAGCGGCCAGCCCAAGGATCTGGGCGCCTAAGCAGATTCCCATTATTGGAAGCTCGGTTTCCATCAGTCTCCTGGCTGTCTCTATCGTACTGAGGTCGATCTTGGGGTCTCCAGGTCCATTACTCATCACTACTCCCCGCGGGTTTAGTTCGAGGATCTTGTCGGCAGGAAAGTCATACGGGACACGGACAACCCTTACGCCCTTGGCGAGAAGACTGCGCAGTATCCCGTATTTGACACCGCAGTCCACGATTACGATAGTCGATTGTTCCTTCCCATCATAGTAGATGGGCTCCTTGGGGCTGACTTTCTGGACAAGGTCCTGTTTGTTCGGGTCCTGAAGTTCCGATATCCGATCGGATACGACCGCCGGGTTGATGGGCAAACGCGAGACTTTCAAAAACCCCAGCATCGTTCCCTTGCTTCGCAGTCGCTGCGTCAGGACCCGTGTATCAACGCCAAAGATCCCCGGCACTCCCTCTTCAGTCAGCCACTCGTCAAGCGTTTTCTGATTAGACCAGTGACTAGGTCGGGAGAGGGAGTGGACGACAAATCCTTTGACCTTTACGGAATCAGATTCGAAGTGGAGGGGGACTCCTCCATTGCCTCGAATTGAGCTAGGCGGTACGCCATATGACCCGAGGATCGGGTAGGTCATTACCACTATCTGCTCTTGGTAAGACGGATCGGTAAGCAGTTCCGGGTATCCCATCATGGAAGTATTGAAGACAACTTCGCCGGAAATTTCCGTCTCGGCACCAAACCCAACGCCTTGAATGACGGTGCCGTCCTCGAGGACCAGTGCGCCTTTCTTGCCTGGTTCCGCCAGTTCCATGTGGTGTTATGGACCCAGAGGACGGGGACTGTGCACGGCCCTTTTCAAAGTTTTACTTTGAGTTCTTCCTTCACCGTTCGGAGCAGGATCACGGTCACAGTAGCGGCGACCTCTTCAGCGCACATCCGAGAAGTCAGTGTGGCTGACCGTTCGATCTCTACAGGACTCGTGCAGCGTTCTTGCAATCTGGACAGTATTGGTACAGCGCAAGAAGATCTTTGTACTCTTGCTCTTCTCCCAAGCTGTGTGATGTATACACTAGAACGTTCACTAGTGATTTTGAACAGGCGTAGTGCCGACCATCCTCAGAGGTAGACACCTCAATTCGTGCGTTCGGAATCTTGGCTTTCTTTAGTTCTGCTAGCAGTTGTTCCAAGCTGTTGGCTGTAAACTCTTGGAAGGGCATGTGTGGTATGCCCCCAGCGATCTTACTCTTCGCCCTAGAAGGATGCGTCATCTCTCAGACCTGAGCCGATTTTTATCGCTTTCTGAGATACTTGGAGCACGATTGGCCCGCATAAGTACGAAGTATCGTGCCATGGTGAGTGGAAGTGTCAGAAGACTTAACGCTTACATTTCGCCGAACGATTCGAGTTATCATATCCGCCCAGCGGACGCTTAGTCCTACCTTAGTATGAACTGGGAAAATAGCTCTCAAATGGCACATTGTGAAAGGTTTCAGATATCCTAACGTTGCACTCCTCGTCAACCGTTATCTAGGATTTTTGATAAGACGAGGTCGAATTGCAAGGTCAAGTCAATGTTTTGCTTCGACGCCTTCCAGCCCCTTTGTTTTGTTTTCAGAGACCTTTCTGTGAAGAGGGTATGGGGAGTTGCCGTCCCGGATAATTCCGTTGGATCTCGATTCCAAAAAATGGGTTGGTCGATGGCATGAGCTGATGCATCCTCGCATCAGGCCTCCTGATCGGAGCGCGAACCGTCTAGTACTGTTGTGTTGGTGATTGCCAGTCTTGGCCTGTCTGTCGCGTTGAAGAGCTGGTCGATGATGTGGAGCTGTCTTTTTCCTTCCAGGCTTTGACTGCGTCGATCATGCTCATTCCTTGCGTCATCTTCCCTTTCAGGAAGAGGTTGTATTCGCTGGGTTTGCGTTTCTCTTTCTTGACGGATTTCTTGCCAAGCTGTGCGATTGTGGTCTCTTGCTGAGCGATGGTACTTTGCTGTTTCTTGAGCATCTCAGAGTGCGATTTTATCGTACTCTTGAAGTCCTTGAACAGCGAGCTGTGGTTCTTTTCCAGGGTTGTTAGTCTAGTCTTCAGCTTGTTTATGTCCGCGAGGATGGACTTTGGTATTCCTGACGTTTTCGGCATGGCTACTTGCTCATTTGATGAGAAGAAAAGCATTCCGCATGGTCCAGAAACACCTACTTATCGCACGAAAAACAGCTTTTACAGCCAAGCCTACCGAAAGATCCCGAGATCTTAGAGTTCACGACCGGTCGCAAACTCCCATAGTCCTAGAGAAAGATACTGATAGATTCCGGAAAACGGGCAGAGAAGCGGAGGGATTTCAGCATCCGTTACTGGCGAATGTGTGGATGGTGCTGTCGGAGGTTGCCTCAGTTGAACTGTAGAGGCCCGCCGCAACGGTTGCACTGAGCGACAGAACCAGCTTCGATGACAACGGAAGCATGGTCGGGTTGAGGGTTGGGTCTGTAAATGTCAGGTTGAAGGAAACGCTCTGACCGGGACCAAAGGAGGTGTCGCTCTGAGTAGCTGTTCCCATAACTGAACCGTCAACGGACAGTGTGAAGCTTATGTGGCTCAAGCTTGTCGGGATGGATGATGCGCTCCAGATCGCCCCGCGGACGTTGTAGTTCAACGTCCTGGGGGAGGATGACTGGGCGGTGCAGTATCTTGAAACGTTGAACATTTTTACCGTAAGCCCGCGGACGGACGTGTCACTCAGTACTCCGTACGCGGCCCCGGCCGAGTATCCTAGAATCAGGATGATGGCAACGATGAATTTCCAACCCCCCAGAGATCGCCGCTTTCGCGGCCTTTCGGCATCTTCGGCCATACAGGAATTACCCGCACTGTCTCTTTATGAAACTTGCACACGCGGTTTTGAAGTCTCGTCGATCGGTTCGATTGTTGAAGTTCCCAACCCTTAATGGGGTGATGGGTCTTCCTCGGGCCGCGCCTTGTCCTCGGAGGACTCTTCAACGAAGCCTTTCAGGCGTGTCACCAGGCTCGTGAACTCCATTGGGAAGATGAATTTCGTCGCCGGGCTAGCCCCGAGAGCCTTGAGCATGTCTAGGTATTGGAGAGCCATTGTTTTCGCGTCTATGTTCTTGGCGGCTGAGAAAATGAGACCCAATGCTTGAGAGTATCCATCTGCCACAAGGACCTGGGATTGCTTGTTTCCCTCAGCGACGAGGATCGCGGACTGTTTTTGCCCTTCCGCTTGGAGGATGGCTGCGTTCTTTGCTCCTTCGGCTTTGAGAACTGATGATTCCCGAATACCGTCGGATTCTGTGACCAGTGCTCGTCGGCTTCTCTCCGCGGTCATTTGCTTGACCATTGCGTCCTGAACATCTTTGGGAGGTCTGATCTCCCGGATCTCGACGTTGGTCACCTTGATTCCCCATCGTTCCGTCACCTCGTCGAGCCTTGTTCTCAGAATCGAGTTGATCTGCTCCCTCTTTGACAACAGCTCATCGAGAGGTATGTCGCCGACAACTGCCCTTAGGGTTGTAGTGGCTAGCCCAACAGAGGCGCCGGTGAAATTCTGGACTTGAATAATGCTCGCGGAAGCGTCGACCACTTTGTAATAGATGAGAAAGTCGATGTCTACGGGGGCGTTGTCCTTGGTGATCGCGGTCTGGTGAGGGACTTCAAGATATCTTTCTCTCAAGTCGACTTTGACGAGTCTGTTGATGATGGGTAAGATGAGGACTATTCCCGGTCCCTTTGAGCCCATCGATCGGCCAAAGCGGAATTGGACGACGCGTTCGTATTCTCGTATGATCTTGACGGAGGA
>VBAY01000124.1 GCA_005883085.1 Candidatus Bathyarchaeota archaeon | reverse complement strand
CAAGGGAACAAGGGAGTTGCTGGAATCGATGGCTAAGAGCAGCGGTTACACTGTCATTGGAGGAGGACACCTGGTTGGTCTTGCATCAATCCAGGGCATAGAAGAAAAGTTTAGCCACGTCAGCACAGCTGGCGGTGCAATGCTATCTCTCTTGTCTGGTCAAAGTCTCCCAGGAGTGGACGCGCTTGTCCGAGCGGCCACCAGAATGCGCTTGGCAAACCCGATCGCCTAGAACACAGGCCTTGCCGAGAGATTTTATCTGAGAAGGATTCGGACACGGCTCGGATGCTCGCCCCGGTAGCTCAGTGGTAGAGCGACGGCTTTGTAAAAGCCAAAAAAGCCGTAGGTCATGGGTTCAACCCCCATCCGGGGCTCCACTAAGTTCGATGAGGTGGAGACTCTTCAGAGTCTGTTTTTGGCCCACGGAGTAACGAGAATATTGCTGAGCTGAGGATCAGAAATGACAGGACGATCAGAGAGTGCTGTAGTCCGGCGAGGAAGGTTCCCTGGTCCCCGCTGGCCAGCTGGGTGACTCCGCCTAGCCCGACATTTCCCAAGTTCACAAGCTTGGAATATGGAACGTCCGCAGTCATCAGCGCCAAGACAAGTGGAATGCTGGCGACGATGCTAGTGTTGATGATCGTGGCCCGGACCCCTGACGATATCCCTCTCTTGGAACTCGGAACGGACCCCATCACAGAGCTCGCGTTAGGACTGCGGAAAAGACCGATACCAAAACCGACAACCGCCAGCCAAAGCGCAATCTGAGGATAGGGCGTGTTCAGATCGGATCCCGAGAGAAAGAAGAAGCCGGCAGAGGCGACGAGCAAGCCCATTGTGCTCAATCCTCGAGCACCCCACTTGTCGGAGAGCCAGCCGCTCACCGGCCCAACAAGAATCAACGTCACATCAAGAGGAATGAGAAATATTCCCGCACGTAGTGGATCATACCCCCTAACCAGTTGGAAGTAGAGTGTCATGACGAAGGCTAATGCAGCGAAGGCTAGTCCACTGAGGAGATTCGCAATGTTTCCTGCAGTGAACAGTCTGATCTTGAACAGGGACAGATCTAACGCCGGAAACCTAGCCCTTTTCTCGATCATGATGAAAATGGCAAAGCAGAGTAGGCTACCTCCGACCACAGCTTGGTTAACAAAGTCTGTTAGGCTGCCGAGAGTGAGACCCAAGAGTAAGAGAGTAATGGCGAATGAGAATGTCATGGCTCCTGCTGCATCAAACTTCTCTCCGACTGCTGGCCGCGAAATTTCCTTCAGTCGTTTTCTTGACCAGTAGGTTCCGAAGATTCCTATTGGAACGTTTACGAGAAATATGGAACGCCATGTGAAAAGCTGGATGAGAACCCCACTTAGCGTGTATCCTGTGATTGTCCCAGCGTTTATGGCCACTTGGTTTATCCCGATGCCTTTGCCAAGATCCTTGCCCGAGAAGGCGTCAGTGACAATCGCGACGCTATTGACGAATAGAAGAGCGGCTCCAATGCCCTGGACGAGCCTGAAAGCAAGAAGTGTCTCAGCTGTGGGGGAGAGGCCGGAGAGAAGAGAGCCTATGGTGAAGATTGCGAAGCCCATGTTGTAGAGTCGGACTCGTCCATGCATATCGGCCCACCGACCAATCCCGACAAGGAGAACTGTGATCATGAGACGGTAGATCGTGATAATCCATACGCCGACGACCCAGTTGGTTTTCAGGTCAGACACGACCTGTGGAAGCCCAACCACGACAATACTGGAGTCAAGGGTCGCCATGAAAATTCCGACGGTAGTGACCGTCAGAACAACCCACTTGTACTCCAAGAGAAACAGACCCACAACAAGCAGTATTTTTCCGGAAGATCAGAAAAACCGGAATATAAACCCCGGCCGAAAGACCCCGAACTCACAACCGGATATTCCAGCCATGATTCCCAGAACACGCTACTCTCGAAGCGAGACCTCGCCACTCCCTGGTCGAGATGATCAAGGATCCAACAATATCTGAAAAATCTCGGTGAGATTCGCCCGTTATCAGCCCTGATCTCGAATCTGGGACAAGCCACACAACACGCCCTAGAACCGTTCGGGAATTGACGTTAATTACACGTTAGCTTGCTCTTGGATCAAAGCCCGAACCCTGCCCTGAATCAGAATATTCGCCCATTATCATTGCCAGACAGGAAATTTTCTCCAGAAAAGAGGAGGGGGGGTATTGCACAGAGCATCTCGTGACGCAAGAGTGGTTTCTCCGAGGCTTTCGAGACGAAGACCATTTCGGTTCTCTCAACAAGAAAACGAAGCGCGAGAACAACAACCGGGAAACCCAAGGCCATACCATCCCCAAAGCCCGCTGAAACAGCGAGGACATAATGTAGCCTGCAGATACAGACTTCCAATCCCACTACTCACCAAAGGCGAAAGCATTTCATAAGCGAGCATCGCGGAGAAGCGAATGATTCCAGCTTGAGCAGGCCCCAGACACGACTTGTCGACGAACTGTTCGCCCTCGACTCCCGCATCCGCTACGTTGCTCTTCTAGACCGGAACAGCAAACTCCTAGAATCACGAATGCGATCGAACGTGATGAGCCTAACCCCCGAGACCTACGACCGGAAATTCATGAGCAGCGTACCACCAATGATCCTAGACACCCTATCCCAGCTCGAAAACCAGTGCGGACCCCTCGCACACATCTCCATACAGTACCAGAAAGTCGACCTAGTCATATTCCCAAACAACAACCAGATTGTCGCAATCAGCCTAGAACCCGGGCCGCTCGAGCCGATACTGCGCAAGCTCAGGGACAGTCTTAACCTACACATCCACCTCTAAGAATCACCCTAGACAGCCAACTGTCCCAAACCGCATCGTCCTAGAAACATAGCTCGAACTAGCCCCGGAAAAAGCCATATCTTTGAGCCTGTTCAGAAAACAGAAAGTCTGAAGACATGGTTTCCACAGTGCCGAAAACCTGCACCATGACGACTTGACAAGAATCCGCATATCCGGCCATTCAGAGAAAGAACCCGGAAAAGCCTGTGAAACGTTAAACAAGAACGCAGGAACCCACACCCGCCATGGCAATAGAACCGAGAGAATCCTACCAGCGAGTCTTCCAGCTCCTACAAGCCCACCACGAGTGGTTTTCCGGAGCAATCCCCCTAATAGCCAGCGAGAACATTCCCAGCCCAGCAGTCAAAGAAGCCATCCTCTCAGACTTCGGGAACCGCTACGCAGAAGGCTGGACAGGAGAGAGAGTCTACGCCGGCTGCCGATACATCGACCAAGTAGAACAGATCTGCATGGACCTCGCCAAGGAATTATTCCGGGTCGATTTCGCTGACGTCCGGCCAATATCTGGAGTATGCGCGAACCTCGTGGCGTACACCACGTTCACGACCCCAGGAGACACTATCATGGCGCTGGCGATTCCCGCGGGCGGTCATATCAGCATGGGAAAGAAAGAGTTCGGAGGAACAGCAGGCTCAGTACGAGGGCTCAACGTCGAATATTTTCCGTTCGATACGGAAGAAATGAACATCGATGTTGACGCGACTGAGAAGAAGATCAAGAAATTGGCGGCCGAGAGTAAGAAGCCAACGTTGGCGATGCTGGGCGGTTCAGTTCTTCCATTCCCGCACCCCACAAAGGAACTTGCTCCCATACTCCAAGAGCATGGAGCCAAATGCTGCTATGACGCAGCCCATGTAGCAGGACTAGTCGCAGGACACCAGTTCCAGGATCCAATGCACGAAGGCGTCGACGCCATGACCTGCAGCACACACAAGACCCTCCCCGGACCCCAAGGCGGACTAATCCTCTCACATCCAGAAAACGCGGAGAAGATCAAGAAGGCAACCTTCCCTGGAAATGTCAGTAACCACCACCTCCATCATCTCGCGGGGAAAGCAATAATGTTCGCCGAGATGCTGGTCTACGGAAGAGAATACGCGGCCCAGATCGTCAAGAACAGCAAAGCCCTCGCCCAGGCACTGCACGAGCTCGGATTCAAGGTCCTCGGAGAAAAGAAAGGCTTCACAAAATCACACC
>VBAY01000054.1 GCA_005883085.1 Candidatus Bathyarchaeota archaeon | reverse complement strand
TCTACGACTCTAACAATAACCGTTATTCCTGTTTTCGGCCTCTCTGCGAATCCTGCAAGCTTGAACGTCAACGCAACTGTTGCAGGGACATCGACAATAACCGCCTCAGATCAAGGCGGCTTCAGTGGAACGGTAGATCTCTCTTACAACGTCTCTCCGAACACTGGTTTGACCTGCACGTTTACTCCAACTAGCATTGCTGTTCCTTCTGGGGGCTCAGGTACCTCGACTCTCAGTTGTACGGGAACAGCAATTGGAACATACACTGTTACGGTCACCGGGACCGCAGTAGGACTTACGCCCAAGACTGTCACTGTGACCTACACGGTTCAGGACTTTTCTGTTGCCGCGGACCCTGCTTCGCCGGACCCTGTTCTTGCAGGCGCGACAACCACATCAACGATCCACGTTCTCCCGCTGAACGGCTTTACCGGTACAGTCACATTGTCGGTGTCGGCCTCCACTCCAGCCGGCGCGACATGCTCACTTAGCGTGACCAGCCAGCACTTGGGTCCCTCGTTCACCTCTTACCTGACCTGCCAAGCTTCCGCGGCAGGCGATTACACGGTAACAGTTACCGGGACGAGTGGATCGTTAACCCATACAACAAGCGCTGTTACGTTCACGGTGGAGACGTTCACGATTGCCGCTTCCTCTCCTGCCCTCGTGAACGTTGGTGCCTCTGGAACTTCGACTATAACCGTGACTGGCGCCAACGGTCCCCCTCAGACAGTTAGCCTATCGGTTTCCGCTTCCACCCCCACAGGTCTAAGCTGCAACCTTGCGAGTAGCGTTACGGTTCCACCTACTGCAACTCCAGCACTGTCCTGCACTGCTCTCGTTGCCGGTGACTATTCTGTCGTCGTCACGGGCATCGTCGGTACCGAGTCCCACTCGACAGCCACTATCGTCTTCCGTATGGCCGACTTTGCAATCGTTGCCGGGTCGGTTACCCCCTCATCTATCAACATCGGTTCGACCGGAACCTCCACCGTTACTCTGACCAGGATTAACAGCTTCTCGGACAGCGTTTCACTGTCAACCTCGGTGACCCCGAGTACTGGACTTAGTGCAAGCTGTTCTCCTCAAACTCTTACGGGATCGGTGAGTTCAACCTGCACGCTGAGCGCGTCAGCTTCAGGTAGCTACACTGTGACTATAACGGGCGCCGATGGTTCGCTCTCGCACTACGCTGCTCTTACGGTCACGGTTGCTGCTGCAGACTTTTCTCTCTCCGCCAGTCCGACTAGTGTTACCTTTGCCGCGGGTGTTACCGGTTCTATTACGACTGTGACTCTAACTCCCCTGAATGGTTTCGCCGGGACTGTGAGTTTTGGCGCCTTTGTCTCTCCCTCTGTCACGCCGGGTCTTGATGTGAATTGTGCTCCCCAGACTATTACTGGTGGTACCACCTCAGTTTGCCATTTCTCAAGTCAATCTCCTGGCACCTACACTGTAACAATCAGAGGTACTAGCGGGACCCTGTCTCACGAGGTTACCGTGAATGTTACTGTGAACCCGGTATCGCAGACCTCAATCCTCGGATTGGACCCTCTTACGTTCTATGCAATAGTGGGGGTCGCAGTCGTTGCAGTTGCAGGAGCATCGCTAGTGGCCATCCGGAGACGCGCGTCTGCACGCCAAGCCAAGAAACCACCCACTGGTTTCCAGAACCGTGGAGTTGTACCTGGCAAGTCTTCGCGCTAGTCTGCGACGCGCCAGTCGACTATTGAAGTTCAACGACAATTATCCAACCATGTTCTAGAATACGCTTGACGACGAAACCAATCTTGGATCAACAATCTTGGGCTGATTTCAGCATCTTAACGAGATTAGCCAGAGAATCGCTTGGTTTTCCTGCGGTATCTTCCGACTAGGATAATTCCTATCAGGCCGGCACTGATTAGGCTTACAACCGCGCTGGGAATGAGGAGGGAGTCGATTGAGCTGTCCGGCTCCCAAAGACTCGTAGATGACATAGTCACATGTAGAACTACTTCTCCGTTCAGGCTCTTGACAATTTCGGTAAACATGCCTGTAGAATAGTCCCAGTAAAAGTCCTCGAAAGTAGTGCTTGGCGGAGTCGTCTCGGTGTAGATCTGCGATGAGTTGTAGGCGTGAACGTGGGCTATTTGGCGTTTCGCCGAGACATAAGGGCGTGTGGTAAGGTCTTGTATGGTCAGATTCTGGTAGTGATGATCGCCCGGGTACACTGAATCTCCCAGCTGCTTCTGTGGAGAAATCACAAAATATTGGCCGGACGATGGCAGGGTAGGCCCTGTCGAGATGCTGACGACGACTGTTTCCATGGTGGTATGACCGTCGGAGAACGTGTCGAGATCGCTGAAGGTGACGTTATTGCCGTCAACTCTCTGCACTGTAAAGAGTGCGTCGACAGCCCCCTGTGACTCGTTTCCAGATAGAGCATAGTGAGCCCAGTTGCCCGGGGATAAGGCAGGAGACGCCCCGTGTACATCTCCTACGGCGGATAATGATGTTGGGAACAGCATCATACAGAAGAGCAGAAAACATACCGTTGTGAGAATCCGGTGATTTGTCAATTGGCGGGGATGTTTGGAGGTGGTGCCCTGATGCAACTTCCGCCACGCTCCTCAAAATACGATAATTAACGGTCTGACCGTCCTTTCAACTGAGATAGGGGACGGTCGAAACTCAAAAACGTGATGGTCAAGCGCACCGATTCCTCGCCTGGATGTGAATGACAAGGAGCGTTTTGCTTCTTGACGATGAGCGAGAGTCTTAGATTTGCGATCACGCGAGCGTTCTCGAACGAACGCGGGACTTCATTCGTAGTCGTTCAAGAATCTCTATCCTTGAAATTTTCTACGTCTTCGCCTAAGTCTCTTTTGGTCCAACGCTTGGGAAGTAATTCTGGTTCGCAAGTTCATTGACAACTGAGAAGGTGGTCCACTATCCGTGCTGTGATGTTAACGGTGGAATGGACTCGGTTAGCTTGTCTATTCCAAACCCAGGAAATCTGGCCCATTGCTGTAAGAGATGATCGAGCTTGAAATTAACTTGTCGTTCGTGTGGACTAGCGTCTTCGAAAATTAGTGTCCTTGAGAAGTCACTAGTAGAATTTCTGAGAGAGCGGAAATCGGAAAAGGTTTTCCAGAGATCAGCCGGGATCCCCACGAGAGTCGGGAAAGGGATCAGATCGACATGGGGCAGTGAGTAGATCTGTCAATGGAGTCCGGTGGAATTCCGTGGGAAAAGTCGAGGGGCGGTTTTAGAACCCTTCCGCCTCTATCTATTGCCTCTATCTAATGGCCATTTGTTAGTCTCTTAGACTCTGACGATCTTTGGCCCATTTTTCTTGGGATCCATTTTCAGTTTCACCGTGTTCTTTCTCGTCACGCGACGAGTCCTTGTGGGGGAGCTGCTTTAGTCCGTTCTTTCGGTGGAAGCGGGATAGTGCTGCCCGGCCTTGTCGATTGTTAGCACATAAGACGTGCTTCAAGTGTGCGATTTCCTCGCGGCAACGCATCCCTCCAGGCAAAAGATTCTCTCCGGGACGGAGTAGTTTGTTATGCCTGAGCTCCATTGATCTCCGGGAATCGGGGCTGGTATTTGCGGGATACCGGAGTAGTCTATCGCAATCTCAGGCGTCATCCGGCTATAGAGAGTCGTTGTTAGATGGAAAACTCTTATAAAGAATGCATGAGTTAGCCGACATTCAACCTAGGAAGTTACTGTATGAATAAACGGATGTTATTGTTGGCTGTGCCACTGCTGCTTCTTGCTGCGGTTGTGGCGATTCCATGGAATGTTATGCAGGTACACGCGGCAACTGGTCTCGTTTGCCTGAATGATCCTTCATCTGTACCCAACCCGGCTGTCAACCCTTGTCCTGCTAGCCCTCCGGCGTTTGACGGGCCATTGACCACGTCGACAGGCCCTGCAACCCAGCTTCGTGTAGGCGTCTATATCCAGGGTTCGGATGCTATGAACGGTTTCGGTGTCACCCTTCTCTCGGACCATACTATTCTCACGCCTGCTGATGCTGATCTTACCGGTACGGTTCTCCTTACCGCGACTCCCCCGGGCACCCCCAGTGTTATCGTAAAGTGTATTGGTGGTATTCTCAAGGCCGGTTCGACCTGTGATTCTACCACTGATA
>VBAY01000053.1 GCA_005883085.1 Candidatus Bathyarchaeota archaeon | reverse complement strand
AAACTCGACAAGCAAGGATACCTCACGTACGAACGATATCGCGGAATGGCCCTGACGGAGGCGGGAAAGAACGTAGCACGCAAGATGAAGGACCGCCATCAGACGCTGGTAAGCCTACTTGTGCTGATCGGTGTTCCTGAGCGAATCGCCGTTGAGGATGCAGAGAAGATCGAACATGGGCTTCACGAGCAGACAGTTCGCAAATTACAAGAATTGATTGAACAACTCAAAAAAGGATAGCTTATGATCGGGACGAGGACGATAAACCTCTAAGCTGGCTATAAACCGTCTCGCAGAGCGACCGCGAATATTATGACAATAACTATGGGACAAATATGGTGTAGAGTAAGAAGCTATTGAACGCCATGATCAACGCGACTGTAACTATGGCTAGGACAAGGGTGATTCTTCTATTGACAAAATCTGCCATGAACTTCCTCTTTGACGTGTAGTAGACGAGGGGAATCATCGGCAGGGGAATCATGAGACTCAGAATTACCTGACTGTAAACGAGCAGACTGAGCGGATCGAGTCCAAGCAGTATTGCGAACGTAGTCGGAAACACATTGATCACTCTCGTAACTATTCGCCTCGCCCATACGTTCCAGTGCTTCCCAATCAGTCCCTCCATTATGACTTGTCCCGCTATTGTTCCAAGCGCGGATGAGGAGAGCCCTGATGCGAGCAGAGTCAGAATGAAGATGACTGCGATTGCCGATCCGAATATCAGGCCGATCCCATGGACAAAGTCGCTGACCGTAACATTTGGATTCGGATAAAGCGGAATTGCAACCAGGAGTATTCCAGCATTAACCACAGACGCAATGGTCAGAGCCAGTACAGTTTCCTTGAGATGGAACTTCCTCGTTCTCTCTATCTCCCTGGTTGAGTGTGCGTGATGATTGGCCGTTGGCTTCATCGAATCGGTCACTGAACTGCCTAAGTTTCCCCCATTGATCTTTCGTCCAAGGAGGTCCATCTTGTTCTTCGATAGCCAAGAGTGAACAAAGAGCGCGTGTGGCATCACGGTTGCGCCGATTATTCCGACCACTATCAGGAGTGCGGCGTTGCTTGACGCGATGGGCACCACGGAATGATACGCGACCTGTGTCAAGTCGGGTTTGACGACCACCAAGTTGTAAAGGATACCAAAGACGAGAACGCTGATCAGCATCGCGAAATATTGCTCAATAAGGCGGAATCTTTTCCCCATCATGGCGAGCAAGAGGATTACATCCAGCGCGCCGAATATTGACGCGTAGAGAAGTGGGACCCCAAAGAGCAGATTGAGACCCAATACTGTTCCCAAGTATTCTGCCAGGTCTGTAGCTGCGACTGCTGCCTCGGCCGCGAGCCAGTAGGGAACAACATATCTGTGCTTTACAAGCGACATCCTGACCAGCTCAGGCAGCGAATACCCGGAAGCAATTCCGAGTTTGCCGGAGAGGTACTGCAGCAGCATCGCCATGCCTCCAGCAAACCAGGCGGCCCAAAGTAGATCGTACTTGAAGGCCGCACCAGCTGCAATATCGGTGCCATAGTTGCCTGGGTCCATGTATGCGATGGATACCATGAGTGCTGGTCCAAGCCAGAGAACGAAACTACGCAGGGAAACTCGCTTCGCAGTTTGCTGAACTGGCGCATCCGCCAGAATCTGCTGTTGGCTCTTTGTGCTACTTTTCCACGGGAACCGCAAGGTACAATTTACCGATCGAGTGGTATACTCGTTTTCAGGGACTAAGTTGATGCTAATAAAGCTAGTCTAACCTAAGATTTCCCACACCCGGAGCATAGAAGGAGCGCCACCGTTCCAACATGTGGGTGTTCCAGTCTCTGGATTCGATCCTCTTCACATATTAGGGGTTCCATCAAGGGAAACTAACATGCGATATATTTTCGAGAAGGCAATCGATCTGACGCATGAGCTTCACAACGGCATGCCGATCTATCCGGGTGATCCATCTCCTAGTTTCCTTAACTTCGCCACGTTGGAGAAAAATGGAGTGAATCTCACCAAGCTAACACTTGGCTCACACACAGGCACCCACATCGACGCTCCCCGACACTTCATTCCAGACGGAATCGGTGTAGACAAGATTCCCCCGAGCAAACTGGTTGGAGAAGCATACGTTTGTGATATGTCGAGCAAACCAATCGGTAGCGGCATCACTGGTTCTGACCTTCGGAAGAATCTCGAAGGAAAAGTGGGTGAAGACGACATCGTGATCTGTTATACGGGGTGCAGCGAGCGTTGGGGCGATCAATCAGTAAGCTCGAACTACACCTATCTTACTGGGAACGCGGCCGAATATCTGGTCTCGAAAAAGGTCCGGGCCGTGGGCATCGATTTTCTTAGCGTGGAGAAATTCCGTGCACGGGTCCCTGTGGCCCACAAGACCCTTCTAGGAAACGGGATATTCATCATAGAATCTCTCAGCAGAGCGACCAAACAGTTTGTCGGGAAGAGAATTCTGATGATATGTATGCCCATCAAGCTTCAGAATGGGGACGGAGCACCCTCAAGGATAATCGGTGTGCCAATTCGCGAAGACTAGCACAGGGAACTGATGAGGGTTCCTGTATGCTCGCAGGACTTTTGGCGATAGGATTCTGTTGCACAGGTGCAACATTCTAGGCTCCTCCCAAGGTTACTATCAAATCAGTAAGAAAGCCGGCGGTCAGCCCAACGAACATTCCTATCATTAGGATCTGGTTTGTTGCTTGTTTTCTTCCCGAGTTGTACATCAGCATTGAAACATACAGAATCGCACCGCCGGCGAGGCTTAGGAAGAGCACGTACGTGAAGACGGAGGTCCAAAGACTCCCGACAACGGTGCCGATGAATGTCGGGCCACCGCCCACTAGGCCGGCTACGGCGAGAAAGCGTGCTGTAGGCTTCTTGATGAGTCCGGCGAGTGGACCGGCTATCCCGAAACCCTCTGTCGCGTTGTGAGCGCCAAAACCGACTATGAGGAGTAACGCTAGCCCAATGGATCCGGCTGCATAGGACTGGCCCACTGCTAGGCCTTCGCTGAAGTTGTGAGCTCCTATGCCGATCGCTATCATCATCGCAAGCCTATAGGGATGATGCTCCTGGAGAATCTGGATCTGTTGAGCCTGCTCAGCCGCACTTAGACGAGAAGTCTCAGGTCCATTCTGCAGACGTGCCTTTACGATCGGAGGTGCCTTTGCCATGTATTTCGCCTCGTACGCCACCAGCCCTAACAGTCCTAGTGCAAGTCCTCCGAAGACAGCGATAAGATCGGTTGCAGCGTCAGCAATGGACCAATTTACTGCGACCATGCTTGACCCTGCGCATGTTGCAGTGTTTCCTGTAAAAGCGCTCGATGCAACGCATGTCGCGGTGTTCCACGCGTGGCTGAACACGTCGATTACGAGGAACAGTAGGATGCCGATCGACAGGGCGTTGAGGAAGCCTTTCTTGCGCGAGCTCACATTTTGGAGAATTGCCAGAGGGAGGCCAAGAAATATCGTGAAACCAGCTATTGCACCCAATAGCAGAAGCTGAGCGAAGTCAATCAATCCGCGGCACGGAATACCGGACGATTGGCCCCCATGTTATAACTTATGTCATAATTAATCATGAGATGTCTGATCACACACTCCACAACAGGGGAGTCCCTAACTAATCGTCTCCACCAAACTTGTTCTTTCTGCCCACTATTCATTTCCCGTAAACTATTTCGTAAGCATTCTTTTCATAGTGACCCCGGGGAGTGGTCGTTTTCCGCGCGCCCCGCCCTTCGTGGCTACCGTTCCTCCCGTAGGGCTAACTAAATACCAGAGCCAACTTGGGGTAGGGTGAACCTGCCCTTGCAAGAGACCCTTAGCCCTGACCTGGTGAGGCTGGCTGCCAAGTCTGCAAGGGACGAGTATACAGACGGCGCTGTCTACCAGATGCTCAGCCGTCACGAAAAGAATCAGTCGTTCAAGAAGGCACTGCAGGATCTCGCCCGCGGCGAGCAATCGCACTACGAATTCTGGAAAGCATACACGCCTGATTCCCCCCTCAAGGTGAACAGGCTCAAGGTCTACTTCACGCTTCTCCTCCGGCTCACCCTCGG
>VBAY01000052.1 GCA_005883085.1 Candidatus Bathyarchaeota archaeon | reverse complement strand
GATACCGGTAAGACCAGGTCAGCACTACATGATGGGCGGTGTCCATACTGACATTCACGGCTACACAGGCCTCCCTGGACTCTATGCTGCAGGAGAAATGGCCTGCGTCAGCATGAATGGCGCAAACCGGCTAGGCAGCAACTCGTTGACCGAGTGCCTAGTGTTCGGGGCTGAGGCCGGAATCAGGGCGGCTCAGTACGCGACCAGGCAGGGGTCGCCGAGCTTCGGAAACCCCGTTCAAGGACTTGCGATGGAGGAGGAGAAGAGAATCTATGACAGGGTTCTGAAGCATGAGAAGGGCGAAAGAATCTCGACGATTCGGACTGAGATGCAGAAGGTCATGGAGGAGCATGTTGGCATTTACCGTGACAAGAGCAATCTCAAACAGGCTTGCAGCCTTATTGGAGATCTGAAGCAGAGAATGAAGAACGCAGTCGTCGACGACAAGGACCGGGTCTACAACACTGATTTGGTTTCCGCCCTAGAACTGGATTTCATGCTTGATATTGCAGAGACCATCGCCTATGCTGCGCTTGCACGGAATGAATCGAGGGGAGCGCACTTTCGAACGGATTATCCGAAACGAGACGATGTTCAGTTCCTCAAGCACTTGGTCGTCTATGAGACCGGAACCATTCCGAGGATAGACACGATGCCCGTGAGCATTACTCGTTGGGAACCGGAGGCTCGGGTCTACTAATGAGCCAAGATATTGCGACGATACGGGTAACGCGTTATCGACCTGAGAAAGATGGGAAACCCTACTTCCAGGACTACAAGGTGCCCTACCGGAAGGACATGGTTGTCCTTGACGCGCTAAACTACATCAAAGCCAACCTGGATGGGACGCTGACCTATCGCTGGTCGTGCAGAATGGGCGTCTGTGGCAGCTGCGGGGCAAATGTAGACGGGGTCCCGAAGCTCACCTGCGCTAGCTTTCTCCACGAGTTCAAAGGACGAACGATAAAGGTGGAACCCCTCACCCACTTTCCAGTGATCAAGGATTTGGTCGTCAACATGGACGACTTCATGCACAAGCTGGTGGAGATCAAGCCTTGGATACTCAGGGAGAAAGAGTCTCCCCCGGAAGAGGGTGAGTACCGTCAGAGCGCTGAGGAACTGGAAAGGTACGACCAGTTCTCCTCATGCATCAACTGCATGCTCTGCTACTCCGCCTGCCCAGTCTACGGGCTCAACGAGAAATTCCTAGGTCCAGCAGCTACGGCCCTTGCCTATCGTTACATCGAGGATTCCAGAGACCAGGGCAAGGCTGTCCGGTTCCCGATCGTGCATGAACTCGAAGGAGTCTGGGAATGCACCTTAGTTGGAGAATGCAGTGTCGTATGCCCGAAGGGCGTTGACCCCATGCTTGCTATTCAGAAGACGAAGATCCTCGGAGCTACCAACGCTCTGAAATCTCTAGTGATGCCCAGAGGCGGAAAATAGCATTGTCCAAACAGAAACCGTTTCCCGAATACAGGCGAAAGCTTGGACCCGGATGGTGGCTCTCCAACAGCCACTTCACCCAGTACATGATCCGAGAATGGACCAGCTTCTTCGTAGCAGTCTTTAGCCTGATCTACATCTACGAACTATCGCTGTTTGCATCGGGAGCAAAAGATAGCGCTCTTGCCTTGATGAGAAATCCGGGAATCATAGCATTCAACATAGTAGCTTTGCTGTTCACGGTGTATCACGCTCTCACGTGGTTCTATTTGATCGGCAAGGTTATACCGATCAAGATGGGGAAAACGACGAGCAAACCCTGGCAAGCGTTACTAGTCAACATTGTTTTGCTGCTGATCATCTCCTACGCGGTAATTCAGATACTCGTTCTGAGGTAGCCCGATGCCAAAAGTCGCCCGTCTGCACGCAATTCTCTGGGGAGTCTTCTCGACGGGAGGTTTCATTGCAGCCCTCCTCCTGCCCATATTGATCTACTTGGTGGGAATCGCTTACCCGTTAGGTCTATGGCCTGTGTCGAGCGGAGATCCCACTAGCGCAATCCTGAATCATCATCACATTGGAACTCTATTCCTGTTCGTGACTGTTGCTGGGTCCCTGTACCATGGAATATATCGATTCCAGTCAACCAGAATGGCGAGCCACGGCCACTCCTTAAAAGAATTCAAAGCTTACCGGGAGAAAATGAACGAGAAAATTCTGGAACAGGGTAACCTTCAGATCAAACGCTTCTTCAACCTAGACACCCAAGCCTACAATGATGGCGCGCTTCCTCGAAAGACCAAAGAGTTGATGGGACTTGTCGCATCACTCGTTCTTCGTTGTGATGACTGTGTCACATACCACATTATCCAGTGTGTCGAACAGAAAGTCTCCGATGCAGAATTTTTCGAGGCCTTCAACATAGGACTGATAGTAGGCGGATCGATAGCCATACCTCATCTGCGAAGCGCAGTAGAGATGCTTGAGGAGTGCCGAAGGAAAGAGAGACAAACTTAGCTTTGATCGTTCACGCGACTTTGTAGATTAACCAGTTCTTGTCTTTGAAATTGATCAAGCGATAGTCACCCTTCAACTTCCGTCCTTTCAATAGAACATGGTACTTTCGAGGTTCCCTGAGCTCTAAAACATAGAACCCCTTGTCCCAGACTTTGACCTCCCCAGCGCCATACTCACCTTTCGCAATAGTCCCTTCGAATCCAAAATAGCTCAAGGGATGATCCTCAACTTCGACGGCTAGCCGCTTGATCCCAACCTCAGTTGGTGGACCCTTTGGAACAGCCCAACTCTTCAGAACACCGTCTAGCTCAAGCCGGAAGTCCCAATGCAACCGGCGCGCGTGATGCTCCTGAACAATGAATCGGAATCTTTGAATCTCTTTCGGGTTCGTGCCCTTCGAAATTTTGATTGTTGGTTTGTTTTCCGGAGCCCGAATGCGTGGCACGATATGGGTCATGGTCTCGGAGGGATTTATCTTTCAAGATTTATGAAGGGTCCGCAAGCCAAAACGTTAAATGGGCTATTTGGGAGATTCTATTGCCATAGGAGGTTATTTTTGTCAGCTGTAGTCCGACTCCTCAAACCAGTCGCTCTTCCATTCGTTCTCATCACGGCAGGAATGTTGGGATTGGTTCTTTTGCCCGCTCTGCCCCGTGCGAGCCCTGCCTCTTTCACTCTCTTCGGTAGATTTTTGTCTCCAGCAGGGTGGGGGCTCACGACGACAACAGTGACGTCTCCCGGGCCCGACCTCACGGTGTTGCCAGGCGAGACCGTCACCATGTCCCTCACTGCGGGTGATGGCATCGGTCACAATTGGGGGGTAGACTACAATGGAAATGGAGTTCCCGATCCAGGAGAGCCCTTATCCGGTAATTTCGGTTCAACGGCAATTCCTTACACATTCACCGCGACGACAATTCCCGGAATCTACACGTACTGGTGCTACATACACAAAGGGCCAATGTTTGGAAAGTTCATAGTTTCGCCTCCTGGCCCCGACTATTCAGTTTCATCCAACCCATCCTCTCTCACGATTCCTCAAGGTGCAAGCGCAAACTCAACTGTTTCGATAACGAGTTTCAACAACTTTGCTGGCTCAGTTACCCTGTCATCGTCATCGCCGCCTGGTCTTCTAACCAGCATCTTTAGTGTGAATCCCGTCGTGGTTCCACCGAGTGGAACAGCAAAATCAAACTTTACAATCTCAGTACCTGCTGGTACCTCCCCAGCTTCTTACAGTTTCACTGTTACTGCAAAGAACTCGACGACCTTCTCTCACTCCGCGACAGTCTCGGTTACAGTAGTCATCCCAGACTTCAAGATCGCTCTGAGTTCTTCTTCATTGACAGTTGCTCAAGGTTCCTCCGAGAATGTCACGGTCACATTGACCAGCCTCAACGGGTTCTCTGGCACCGTGTCCTTAACCTCCACACTCACGTCCCCTGGACCCCAAGTAACTTTCAGCCCTACTTCCGTCACGTTGTACTCAGGGGGGACTGTTTCCTCAACGCTAAGTGTGTCGGCAGCTTCCTCGGGAGCCTATTCCACTCCAATCCCCCTAGGAAACTACAATGTGAATGTAACAGGGACAAGCAGGTCATTGGTTCACTCAGCCACCCTTGCTTTGACTATAGGGGCCTCTTCAGGGGCCGGAGCCCTTCCAACGTTAGCCATCGTAGCAGTAGGGATTGCCTCAGCTGTCGCAATTGTCGTTGCGGGAGTCTACTTCCTGCGGCGGAGATCTAGGCCAAAGACGTAGAGAATCCCTTAGCACAACTTTTCGAAAATGAGTGTAGATGCCCACTGTCAGCGTCACCACTCCGACGACCACGCCAACAATGGAGGCGCCTGAACTTGCTCCAGGAAACGCCAGCAGCTCAGCATTACTCAAGGGCCCGAAGGAAGCAGCTCCACAAATCAGTGCGAAAGGCATGAATCTTGACGGTCGCACGACTCCAAACAACCATTTCCCAACGCTCAACATTCCCAGCGCCAATCCTTCAGAAAGGGCAATGTAAGATACGACGAAGGGAAGGATCGCCCACGGTCCGATCTGGACTGCTGATGCGACGAACGGATTCAATTCTCCATTGCCCACTGACAAACCAATCAGAGTAAGGTAGATGTCGGTAACGACCAGAACTATCGGGATAGTGAACACCCAGCCATCATTTCTAGAGAAGAGATTGTAGAGCTCTTGGAAATCTGTTGGAATTATCCAAAGTCCCACGACCAGGCATGCGATACCTGTGATGAGGACTAAAGTCAATCCCATTTGTGATAGATGTATCTCTGTGGGATTTAGCACGCTGAACCAACCGATGAGGGGACCCGATAGAACCCAGTATAGTCCGGACCCCGCGAACAAGAGCCCCGTGCCTGGAGGAACCCTCAACTCTTTTCCCTGTTGGCGTTTCGGGAGCGGCCCAATTGTCTTAGGCGCTGAGAAATCTTGATTTTCGGAGCGTCAGGAGTTGTCTTGGGTTTGAAGACTCGAAGACCGATTGAGGACATGATCGAACTGATCAAGGTTGCGAGCCCTGCTACGGGATAGAGGATCTGCGCTGCGACGCCGAGACCCGTGCCTTCTTGGGCGACTATGAAGGAGAATTCTCCACGGGGCAGCATCGAGAGGCCCACCAGGGTAGCTTCATCTTTTGCACCCGACAATCTCGCGCCGGCCCAGCATCCGACGAATTTTCCGAAGATAGCAATTGCAAGGACCGCGATGATTGGTAGTGTGACTGTGAGGAGCGCTCCAATGTTGATGAGTGTTCCCATAGAGACGAAGAATAGGACGATGAATAGGTCTTTGATTGGGCCTACCTTCTCTTTGACGAAATGGGCCTGGGGTCCCCGGATCATCAAGCCCATGAGAAACGCGCCAACCGCAGGTGAGAAACCCAGGTAGGAAGAGAGGAGTGCGAAGGCGAAGCCGAAAGAGAGGGCGAGCAGGAACGCGGTCTCCTTGTATTCCTGGTCTCCCTTGCTGATCCTTTCTATGAGCCAGGGCGCGATTCTCCAGCCGAAGAAGAAGATGATTCCCACGAGCAACGCCCCCTTCAATACGAGGAGGACAATTTCGGTTGGGGGGACTTGGTTGCTGGCCGCCGCGAGACCCGGTAGCAATAGCAGCATGAATACTGTCGCAAAATCCTCGATTATGGAAGCGGTCACCACCGTATGGGCTTCTTGGGCGCGCAGACTTTTTGTCTCGAGTACAATCTTGCTCATAATCGCTGTGCTTGTGGTAGCGACTACGGCTGCGGCGAAAATAGCTTCAAGCTGAGTAAGGCCGACTGCAAGCCCGACTAGTGTAACCGTGATGAAAGTGACGGTTAGTTCGACCACTGCAAGTATGAAGCTGTCCGGTCCAATCTTTTTGATCTCAAGTGGATCTAGTTCGAGTCCTACGGTGAAGAGGAGAAGTATAATCCCTAGAGAAGCGAGTAGGTTGATCGTGTTGAGGTTTTGGATAAGGCCGAGCCCGAAAGGTCCAATGATTATCCCGGCGATCAGCTGGCCGACAACAACGGGTTGCTTGATTTTTGAGAAGAGGAAGCTGAAGCCCAAAGCTGCGAACACGGCCAGCCCGAGGTCAAATAGGAAACTGAAATCAGCAGAAGC
>VBAY01000149.1 GCA_005883085.1 Candidatus Bathyarchaeota archaeon | reverse complement strand
GAATAGGATTCTTAGAAACATAGCAGCTCCTGCTTGCGCGTCGAAGATTACGAAGAAGAGTTCGGACAACGCGACGATGATTGCAAGATAGAACCACCAGGTGTTCCAGATGTCGGCGAGATACTCCTTAAACGAGTCTGGAACCTTGACGGACAGCTTAATTCTTCCTTCGGATTTCAATTGTTCGATCAAGGCAAGAAGTTTCCTATCGTCGATGTTGATGTTCTCCTCATCCAAGGATTTCTTGAGAGAGGCGAGGCTTGTAGGACGATGGTGTTTGACAACCTCGATGAGCTCTTCTCGCGTTAGTTCAGGCAAATCCTAAAGCCTAACCTTTGCCCGTTAGCGTCTGAGACCCAGATATGCGCTTCCGTCAACGGGCCCCTCTTGGAATCCTCTTGGTTCTCGTATTTTGTCTCTCGGTCGGCAATGAGAACGCGCTAGGACAATCCAATCAGATCGATGATACTCAGAGCAGACTCGTCCAAGCGTTCGTGATGGTTCAGCAGGCCGATTTGGAAGGCGCATCTCCAGCGCAGATTTCCCTGCTAGCCAACAACCTCAATCTAGCTCTCGGCTACGAGGATAATGCGACCCTGCTATTTTCGAAAGACATCAATGCATCCAACTTCTATGCGAGCAAGTCGGCGAGCTTGTCGAACGCCACCTCAGCACAAGCACTAAGTCTAACCAGCGCCGCTCGGACACAAATATTCCTCAACCAGGTTGCCGCATATTCCATCGCGGTAGCTGCCGGGTTCGGCTCGGCCTTGTTCGTGCTGGAGCTCGATCGGCTCGATAATCTTGTTCGGAGAATGAGATTGCGCCGAACGCGGCTGGATTGAGGTGCCAAGGTAGACGCAACGAAGAATCCTAGTGCTGCTCCTTCTGTTCGGGAGTTTCAGCCTGGTCTACAGTTCGGTCGCCTATTATTCTCTGAGTCGACCTCCCTCACAGGAGTTCATAGCCTGGGGGATTTTTTCGCCCAGCGGCTCTCTCTCCAACTATTTCTCAGGAGCGGGAGCCAACGTTTCAGTTGGCCAGACCCTAGACTGGCACTTTGCCATAACTAATCAAATGGGATCAATCCAGTATGTAAAGGTCATCTACCGGTTGGCAAATAGCACAAGCCCCAACCCTAATGCGACGGTTCCCGCAAGCATTGTCCCACAGCTCGGCAACAGCTCAGTCTTCATTCCGAATGGGCGGATGGCGTTTGTGAATTTTACTTGGAGCGTTACTTCGAAAAGTTCCCAGGGTGGAATGATATTCATCAACATGAGAATCAATGGCCAACAGGTTTCTCCTCCCGTGGGTGCGGTCGGAGGTCAGAGATTCAGGTTTTTCTTCGAACTGTGGACCTTTGATATAGCTTCAAGCTCGTTCCAATATGGTTACAGGGGGCAGAGTTCCAGGGTTGGAGTTCCTCTCCAAGTCTGGTTCAACTCTGCATGAGACTCTCGAGTATCTATCCTAGCGCCTGATTCGCGTAGATCTGGTCCGTACCTGTCGAGTATACGAGGTTGAAGTTTTGCATTACGATATCAGTATAATTATTCCTGGCTTGTATGTAGACGGCTGAGTTCGATCCGAATCGCAACGTGTAGAGGTTCTGCCAGTACGTCGTCAATACAACGTAGTTCGCAGAACCGTCTGCCGGGGTGTAAGTTAGGTTAAACCCAGGCACGGTGGGGTCCGTGCCCGGCTTGACATAGCCTCCCGGCTGATTGGCAAGGTTCTTCTGTTCCAGCTTTGGCTCTCTTATTGCCCCGTTGATTCCAGCATAGAATCTCCATCCGTCCTCTTCTGGATGAAGGAATAGGAGAGAATGCTGCTGTGTCAATCCTGATGATATGTTCGATACATAAAGTGATGAGCTGGAGATGTACTCGATAGGATCGACCCCGTATCTCGTGAGTGGTATTATGGCGGAGAAGAGGACCATCATTACGATGAACCCCACCTTCACTAATCGGAAAAGATTCCTGCCGCGTAATGTGAGAACTGTCCTCCGTTCGAGAAGCCACGCTGTGAGAATGATGAAGGGGAACATGGCGAAAAGGTAGCTTCTCTGGAGCACGTCTGCCCGACCGAAGATCGCGATAGGTATGGTTGATACAGCTGCGAGGAAGAGCCCGCCTAGGAACAGTTCTCTCGGTTGGAGTTTTCGGACTAGGACGAAATAGGTGAGCCCTGTGGTCCATACTATTGCAGAGATCACTTGCTCGGAGAGAATTGTTAGTCCGTAACTGTACGATGGAACGGCTGGAACGTTCGAGGTCTGCGTGGAGATTCCTGAGGGTAGTTGCGAGAAGTATGTGAGAGCCTTATCCAGAATCGATCTCTGGACGAGGTCTCGTGCGTCGACAGCTACAAGACCCCACCAGAAGAGAACCCAGCCGATGAGAACAGCGAATGGCAGAGCTATTTTCAGGGTGTGCAGCTGCAGAGTACGCCTCGATTTCAGCAGAGACAAAGCTAGGAATGCGGCAAGACCGAGACTAACGGCTAGGGGCGTCTCAGGATGGCTGGCTACAAAGATCGGTGTTGACGCAAGACCTAGCACTGTCCAGAGCCTTCGGCGGGGCTCGTCTTCGATGACCTTCAACAGCAGGAACAATGCTCCGAGGTATAGAATTAGCTCCAGGCTTTGGGGTGAGATGTGAAGCTGAAACCAGAGCCCGCCTAGAAGGGTCGCGGAAGCGATGGAGGCGTATTGTTCGCTGTGCATTCGAACTATGACGTATGTAAGGAACACGATCACAAGTGCTAGACCCAGAGGGTAGAATCTCATGAGCTGGAATGGGTCGATTCCCGCCACCGAAACGAGCTGGGCGATGAAGGCGAAGACACCGGGGAATTGATGAACGTACCAGTTTGGAGATGTCAGCCATCCTTGGTAGTTGAGGAGGTCAAGAGAGTTTCCGGTATGATAGTAAGTGTCTAGGAATCGAGGGTCTTGATACGTGAAGGATGGTATGCCGATGAGGTAGAAGACAAGCAGGAACAAAGCGCCCATGTCCAGTCCTATCCGGGATCTTCCTCGGAGAATTGGCCTCGCGAAGAAGAGGGCCAGCGTTGTCGCCAGCCCCCACCAGTAAGTGAAGGGTAGGTGTGAGTAATAGTAGAAGGAGTTCGCGGTAAAAGTTGTGATTCGGAGGTTTGAGGCAGTGATGAGCCAGAGAGAGACTGCTTGAGTTGCAAGCATCAACATGATGATGAGAACCTTGAGGTCAACGATTTCATATATCCGGGTCGACGCCGAAAACTGTAGTTCTCCTTGGCGAGCGGGTCGAGGCTCAAGTTGTGGCTCACGTAAAGGGTCGTCAATCTTCTCTATTTTCTTGACCCCGGGCTTTGAAGCGGCCGGTCCGCCTTCCAGTCTGCCGATCAAGAATCCAGTAACAAGAGCTAGCTCGGTGATTGCAAGCGCGACGATCCATCCGTTGAGCAGTACAAGGCCGAGAGGGAAATACTGGGATAACCACCCCCTGAAGTAAGCGTTGGACTGGCTTTCGAGGAACATCCAGTAGAGCAAGAGAGTTATGAAAATTGTCTGCGAGACGAGTAGGATCTCAGTGCGGCGTTTTTGGTCCATCCATTTTTGCCTCACACTTTAGTCCTGTTGCACGTGTTCTCTCGGCCACCCTTCCACGTGGCTCAGGCTCTGAAGAGTAGGTTCCTATAAGGAATCGCAGAGGCATTGTTGCCATTTTGTATCGGTAGAAAGCTGGAGATCTATGACTATCGAGGAAGGAGGGTAATACTTCTAAGGGACGATCCGTACTCATCCAATTGGGTAGGGTCAGAATTGTCCAGTGATCGGCAGCCAAACTCTATGGGGACGAAAGAGCAGTTCACTAGTGACGGCCAACCCTGTCCTTTGTGCCGGATTCCCCAGGGAGAGGTTCTAGCCGAGTTCCATAGTTGGAAGTTGACGCGGACAAAGACTATGAAGGGTCATAGAGAGCGACTGATGTTGTTCTACAAAGAGCATGTCAGGACTCTGGACGAGGGGTCAATCGGAGAGGCCTACTTGCTACTGGCGCAAGCGGGAGCAAAATTCTTCTCGTACGCTGATAAGTGGGCGATCTTCGAGCCAGTGTATGCAACAGTCCCTGATCACTGGCATAGGGTCGCTTCAGACCTAGATGAAAGAGCTCAGGATTACGGACAAATTCTCAAGACTCCGAGGATGATCATCGATAATCATGATGGAACAATCGTAAGAGCTTACCCTGAAAGGAACCAGGACACGCCTGGCA
>VBAY01000140.1 GCA_005883085.1 Candidatus Bathyarchaeota archaeon | reverse complement strand
GAATGCGACTGTGTAGTTGGATTGGTGAAGGGTCAAGACTACTACGATCGAGATTATGGCCCAAGCGATGAGGAGAGAGTATTCGGCGAGAATCCTGGGGCGCGTGTTAGTCAATACCCCCTGACGCTGTAGTGTTGGCCTCGTCCATCAAGCCTTTCAGGACTCGAAGATCGGGTCTTGGTAGAATACTCTTCCTCTATGCTTCGAACCGGCTTCGAGGGGCTAGAATGGGCTGAGGCCGGAGTGATGGTCCTCTTTCTTCTCGGTGTGATCCATGGATATGGCGTAGGAGAGGACTAGATAGGGGTCGAATGATGGGTTCTGAATCTCGACGCAGTACGAATCGCGCACACTGACCCATTTCTTGTGAATCTGCGCTAACTGTGTTCCATCCGGGGCTTGGACCTTGTAGTCATGTTCCAAGATGTTTCCATGGACTTTCGCGATCTCCTGTCCCGAGGAGTTTTCCATCCACCATTGGGAGCCGATCAGTTGGAGGATTTTCTTTTTGATGACAGCTTGCAATTGGTTCTGGGCGTTGTATATCTCGAACGTGGGTCTGATGGCGAGAACTTTCCCGTGGATTTCGCCTAGGCGTGTGCCGTCCGTTCCCTCGTACCAGAACTTTGGCCCGAAGCTTACGAGTTGTTGTTTAACGTAGGCGAGCAAGTTTCCGCTTGTATCCTTGATCCCGAACGTGTCGCGTATGGCGAGTATTTTCTGGTCAACGATGTACTGGGTTCCTCTGAATGGAGTATTCCAATTAGCCATTTGACCTATCGGCTGAGTGGTCATAGGTTGGAAGCTTACTAGGGCCCCGCACCGGCCACAGAAGCGGCTGCTCGTGACGAGTGGCTGGCCGCAAGACGCGCAGACCGGACTAGTCATCAATTGAGTTCGATTTCGGTTGGTTCTCCTGGTCTAAAAGACAGTTGTACCCTCTAAAACGTCGGTTGGGAGAGGCACTATTGCGTCTAGAGATGCTCTGCTCTTATTCCTACCTCTTTTTCGAGAGAAAATTTCCTGTCTGGCAATGATAAACGGGCGATTCACGCGATTCAGGGCACAGACCAGGCTTGGATCATATGGCGTTCTGACGAGTCGTCAAGAACGGTTTGCTATGCAACTAAGGGGACGGCTTCCAGATTCGAGATCAGAGCTGATAATAGGCGATTTCTGGCTAAGCCAGCTTGTTCAGTGTCTTCTCGACTTCTGTCTCGGCATTGTCTGCTCTGATGAAGATGGGTACGTTCTCCATGCCTGTGGCGATGAAACTGGAAAGCAGCCATTCACCAGGCGCGAACTCCAGAGTCTTCTCAAGGATTTGCTTGTCGATAGTGAAGGTGTCGCTGACAACTGTTCGATCATATGGACGTGGCAGCGTTCCCACGAAGTACGTGTGTAATTGTTGCAGAGCGTTCGTATTGAGATAGGCGATCCTTTGGGTTGCGAGGCACCCTCCGAGGCCATATTTTCTGCCCTGCCGTAACAGTGTTTCAACAGTCCTGGAGCAGTCTTTGTCGATTCCTCCGGAGCCAGATAAGTCTGGGACAAATTCCTGTGCTTCGTCGAAGACGAAGAGGACGTACGGTTTTACTTTGAAGGATCGTTTTCGGCGTTGCAGGAACTCGCGGGCGAGATGAATAACGAGTTCTTTGATGGCGACAGGATCCGATATGGATATGCAGGTCAGTCGCGATTCCTTCTCCACAAGCTCCCGAATGCCCTCAATGTCGAGCCCGCCCGCACCTTTCCGCTCCTTGTCGGCCCGCTTGATGTTCTCGGTGAGCGCAAGCCGAGAAGTGGCCCATGAGTACACTCCGCTGCGATCGGATATGCTGAACTCCTTGACAGCGCTCTGTCCAGCTTGGTCTAGTCCGATGAGAAATTCTTCGTTGACAAAGGTTGAGTCGGTCTTTTCGTTGTCGTGCTTGTAATCGCTGACAAACTGTCGTATGCGGTCTAGCGAGTTAATGTAGTGCGGTTTTTCTAGGTTGTCTCCCCGCATCTTGGTGAGCTCATCGAGAATGTCCCCGTAGGTCGGGATCTTGGATTCGGGTTTGAGGTAATAGCCAATCTTCTTCTGACTGAAAATCCTCGCGAAGACCTTCCGGACCCTATCATCATTCTCGTAGTCCCGAGGCTTGACAACACTGACATAGAATTGCTCTGCAGACGCGACAGGATTCTCTAGGACAATCTTCGAGGGGATCTTCTCATCAGCAAACAGGTCCATCAATAGGAATGGATATTCGCTCGATATATCAAACACGACGACTTTGATCTCGGGGGCATGGAGGAGAATTCTCCTTAGAGTGTTTGCCAGGAGGTTCGATTTTCCGGCACCGGTGAAGGCGAAGATTCCGAAGTGGTACCGGACCATGGACTCGAAGTCGAGATAGATAGGAATTTTTTCTTCCATGGACTCGAACATCTGGATTGTTCCAATGCGTGGGTCCTTGTACGCGTCACTTGTCGTCGTTTTTGCTTTGTAGCCGATCTTGTCGAGGATCCGCTTGTTGTACATGTGGCTGATCATTTCGCGGTTCAAGATGTTTGCTTCAGCAGCGACGACTGGGTAGGAGAATCCCTTCTCGTACTTCGGTTCGCCATCACCATCTATGAGCAGGTCATAGTTAATCGGTAAAGCGCTGATCTGCACCATCATCGTTGACTTGTCGCTAGTGTCCCAGTCTCGGACGGATTGTTGGATAATCTCGAATTGCATCGGATAGTAGCTGGATTCAGAGAGCCCTTTGAGGCCATAGTGTTCAGGCCAGACCCGGCTTATGACCATCAGGGAAAATCTCTGTTGTTTCTGGGTTGATTTGAAATTGCGTACCGCGACAAGCATTCCTTCCTCAATGAGGCTCATGATGTCTTTGTCGTATTCGACCTTGATCCGGCACTCGTAGCGTGATGAGGTACCTGTCAGCTCGTGGGTGGCCACGGGCATGAACGCGGGTGTTACCTGGCTGAGACGGGCTTTGAAACGCCCGTCGAAATCAGTGAAATACTTAGAAGCTGTTTCTTCGACTACCTTCAATCTCGCTTCTCCTCTCCCTAAACGTGCTCATGTAGAATACGAAGTGTCGGAGGCTGGGATTATTCATAAGCCATTTGCCGGTCGTGTCAATTATCCGCCTCATCTCCTCATTATGCCACTTGGCAACCTTGTCCGCGATGAAGAGGGGCTTGTTGTGGCCGAAAAGCTCGGGAATACTATTGCTAGTCATCGAGCAAAGAGTTTGCATGACTAGCTCTTGAATGGGGTTCGGTACGGTCTTGTCTTTGAATACTATGGGTCTGACCGTTTCTTCGGCGTTGCCATATGTGTGTTTGAACGTGAGGGTTGAATCCGGACGATAGTCAAAGTTAGCGTATGATAGCCTGTCGAGAAGCAGAACATTGCTGCGAAGCTGGGGATCGATGTCGGTCTGGGAGAGTTGGATGTAGGATTTCAAGAACAGCCTCTCTGGTGTTATCTTATTCCTGATAGCGCCGCTTACGAAACCCAACTGTTTCTTGAAATCAGGTACGATCATGAGGAAGGCGGAGTCGTATTCTGTGAGCGACCACGGGACTTTCATAGATTCGTAGCTGAACACGCTGAGTGTTTGGAGCATCATCCTGTCGGTGTTCGGTATCCGACTCAACTCTTGTTGAGTGACATCTCCAGACCAGATTTTGTTAGAGGAGAGAACTGGAAGAACGTGATTCTTCAGGTCTCTGGCGGCTGTATCTTTCGTAAGACCTACTAGGAGAATTTGTTTGCGCCAGCATTCTTCGACCAAGAGGTTGAGAGTGAAGAGGGTGAGGAACGCGAGATCCTGTGTGGTGAGCCAGTGCCATTCGTTGTTCTTCCAGACCCTCATGGGGTTCTGTTTGGGCTTCTCTTCGAACATTCGATGTCCAATCGTGTCGATAAGAGTCTTGATCCGAGCCCATGTACCTAGGTATCGATCCTTCAGCCCGTAGGTCCCGAGGAGTTCTTCCAGGAAGCCTTCGAGTTTTGACTTGCGAAGGATTCGTTCTAATCGCCGCCGCCTGTCCGGTTCACTGATTCTCAGAAGTGAGCATAGTGAATCGAGAGATTGTGGACCGTGGCGTTCAAGTGTTAGCCAGCA
>VBAY01000051.1 GCA_005883085.1 Candidatus Bathyarchaeota archaeon | reverse complement strand
TTTAGCTCGTCTTGGAGCCTTGTATCTTCTATCTCCGCACCAGTTTCTCCCCTCACTTTTCTACCGAAGCTCTGGAACTCGTCAATATAGACAACAGATGGGACCGAGCTTGCGTAGTCTAGGAATCTGCCTAGTTGTCGAGTGCTCTTTCCGTAGAATTCCGAGTAGACATCCGACCCCTTCAAGATAACAGGTGTAACTAGTACGCCGGCGCGATATCCTTCCAAGAGCATCTGTCTCAACGAGACCATAGTTAGAAACGTCTTCCCGGTTCCGCTGTCGCCGGCGAGACAGAGGGCCTTTGGAAGCTCGTCTCGACCGAAATATTTTGCAAGCATCGGGTGCCGTAGTACGTGGAGTCTGAAGGAATCCATGAGAGTGTTGAATTCTTTATCTCGACCGATCAGGTTTGCCGGCGAGAATTTATCCGGTGGATATTCTCTGTCCAAGCGTTCCTGGATTTTCCGGAATCTTCTGGGGGAAACCCTGGCCTTGCTCCATCTGGAGTAGGACTTGTCGACCGATTTGAGAGGAATAACGAATAATCGTCTAAGCCATGGTTGCCTGTCCCACCATGGTCTTACGGATCCGAAGAGGAATTCGGACAGTTGATCATCGTTTGATGCCACTTTTATTTTAGATGTCACAAATCAGTCCTCCATGATCGGTTTTAGGTCGAAGATACGCTCGAGGCCCTCTCTCGTAAGATAGACCAGGGTTCCTAGTGCCGCGACGAAGAATATTGAAAAGAAATCAATGAGCGATACCAGGTCCAAGTTGACGAAGAAGAGGTACTGCGCGATTAGAAGTACTAGGACCTCGCCGATCATTACCGCTAGGCTGATGGCGAAACCGGCGACGAGGGTGCGGAATACAACTTCGGTCCAGAGATAGACCTTGTTTCCTCGGTCTAACGGGGGCAGGTGTCCCTCTATCCTCCTGCGCTCGTCCTCGAATTTTATCCATCTGTATCCGACAAATGCGAATTGGGCCCCTAGGACTGCGTAGAGTATCTTGATCCAGAAGGGGAATGCTCCTCCGAACTGGGACACCCAGCCGTAGAAAGATGACCAACCTAGGGGCACGCTAGGCCCGGTTGAGGGAGCCGTTTGGAACGAAGCGAATATTGTGAGGTTCAGGTCTCCACCGGAGACGAAGTAGGACGTGAATTGGGTCTTGGACCCCGAAGGATCACTGATGACTATCTCTGAAGTGTAGGGGGCTTGATATGAGAGCAAGAGGTCAACGGTGTAAATTTGGGTGGAATTGGTTGTGAGCGTGAAATTCTTCGAGGGATACCCGTTATTCGAGAGGGTAGCTGCAGTAAGGTTCCCTCGAACGACCACGGACTTTATCGATGGCTGGTTTGAGTCGATTACGAGCCTGTTACCGGTGTAGAGGTTCACGTTCTCTTGGGGGTTCATTGTGGCGGGGTGGACTGGGGAGACTAGCAAAGCCATCGCTGTAATCATGAGGACAGCTAGCACACCAATCCGTTTTTTCAACTAAAGCGTCGATCCCTTGAGTTTAGACTCTAACACTTAGCGCGCGACCATAGAATCGCGTTCCGGAGAGGGAGGGGGTTCGAGGAATAGACTAAGGTCCCGTAACCCCGAGAGAAACCATTTGGTTACAGAGTCCATTGGCTTTTTAACGAGGCCGCGAGCGGCTCAAGAGGACACGCTGGGGAAGGAGAATTGTCCGAGCAATACCACAGACTCTTTCTTCGCTGGGAGGTTCTTCGCGGCTGGATTCCCGCGATCACTTTCGCTGCGATTTGCGTTGGCTTGGAACTTCTCTTCTTCTACAATGCGCTGAACACTGGCTTCGTTGACAAGACCGTCTCTATCCCCATAGGCTCATGGACACTACCCATTTCTATCGCGTTATTTCTCTCACTTGGAAACGCCTTGGTTGTGGTTACCCTTTGGATGAACGTGTTTGAAAGCACCGCCTACGTTAAGGCTGGACCGGACAGGCAAATTCGGAGAATACTCTACCCTCTCCGGATGGTCAGAACAGCTGCGTTAGTACTGGCTCCGTTTACGATCATCCTTTTCGCGCCGTACATAGTCGAGGCGAATTGGTTCGTGAACGCGGCTGCATCGATCCAAGCGTTCAAGCCAACAACGGAATCATTCTACAACTGGGCGTTCACTGTCTCGCAGGTTGACGGCGCAACTAGGTTCATCATATCGCAAATGACGGCGGCTCTAAGCGCGCTAATCATTGCTGGCTTGCAACTCTGGCGCGTTAAGGGTACCAAGAACCTAGTGAGAGCATTTCAACGGCGAAAGTAAGACTGCTTAGAGTCGAGTTGAGCATGATGTGGAGTTTCCCCATATCGCGATGTTAATTATGCAGACGAGCACTATGAGTCCTACTCTTGGCCTCTTCGCGCGAGAAGTTCTTTTGGAGTGGTTTATGGATCTATTCCTTGGCCACTGGTCTGGCGAGCATGATCTTCATGGCCTGGGCGTTCTACGTGGAAACAACTGGGCGAGGAGCGTTATTCATAGAACCCAACAGAGTTCTTGCGGCGGGGGAACTTGCCACGGTCGCCACCGGGATGCTGGCGCTTTTCATTCTCTTTCTCCGCAGCCTCGGCCGCTCTGATTGACTCCTCAGTTGTGAATTTCGACTCGAAGATATTCGTCAGCATCGGCTCTATTTTTCTCGCGTATCCTCGGGGGAAGCTAGCCGAGAGAGATTTGATTCCAGCTATCAGATAAAGCCGGCTCTTTACTAGCCTAACCTCCAAGATGTCACCGTACTCGATCTCGATATCGTTCTTTCCAACGGAGGTCAGCTCCATTTCACTCCCAATCTTGTTACGAATTCTCTGCGTGAGAAACTCTTGCAGAGAGAATCCGGAAATTCCCCCCATCAAGGCTCCAACAATAAACAGAGACTCCAACCCGACAACGGCAAGAACAAAGGCTAGAATGACAGTCACCATGACTGAACTCAGTCGTTTGAGTATAAGCTTGGAATTTAGGAAGACAAGCTGGTAAATGCTGGCCCCGACAACCCCCCTGTCAATCACCAATTTGATTCTGGCAGATTCTGGCTGAATTTCCAATCCTGGAGGCGCTCTGGTGACTAGCCCGAGGATAATGTTGAGAATCGATATCGGTATACTGAAGAAAAGACCGGTCGAATCCGAGACTCCGAAGAGAAGGGCCAGAGCAAGCAAAGTGATTCCAGCCACGAGAATATTCTTTCGCATCCCGTACCACTAGAGAGCATCCGTCCGATGATGGGCTTCTGGATTCGGAGTTCTCTTCTACGGTAGTTGAGCTTACCGGGACGAAGCGAGCTTGGTCATGTACTTCTTTACGAGTTCTTCGAACATTTTTTGAACGATTTCGTGCGATGGACCTGCAACTTCTACCTCGTAGTTACCCTTCTTCACCCTGATCTTCCAGGCGATCGTTTGGTCGGGCATAGCGCAGTTGCGGAGCTCAATGAGCTATTAACTATTCACCAGGACGGCGAGCGAGACCCGTCTCTCATCTTAACTGGTTATAAGGAGATGATTCGGCCGAGGTGCGCGGGGCCGGTAGTCGAGCCAGGACCAAGACGGCGGCCTGCGGAGCCGCAAATCGTGGGTTCGAATCCCACCCGGCCCGCCACGTTCCGTTTGTGCGATTTGGGCCCTGTTTTGGACTTCTTCTGTCCGTAGTACGGTACTACCGCCGATTTTTCCCGGACTCCCCGAGAGAAGCCACGTGAGATAATTCGGAATGCCCAAGTCTCCATGCGCCCTTGCTTCTGCGGTCAATTGGGTGTAGAGGTCTCGGCTAATGGTCAAATTCGTAAATCCTTGTTTCGGCAACGTTCTTATTCCTCAGCAATCATTAGGTACCTAACCGATAAAAGGGTTGCGTTTACAATGAAACTACAAAGTCAAGTTTCCCGGCAAGTTGAGAAGAAAAAGTACCACAAATTTTGGGTTGTGATTCCGAATGACGTTGTCGAAAGACTCGGTTGGGAAAGCGGTCAAGAACTTGAGCACGAGGTCAGAGGACAAACACTTATCATTCGTACCACCTCAGGTTGCGGTTCTCATGGCAAAACATGGGCTGGATAAAGGGAGTATTTTCAAGCCTCTCGATCAACTGAGAAATATTGGCTCCGCAATGTCAGGCAAAATGTATGTCTGCAAATGCGGAATGATATTCGATAGTGCAGACAAGTTTAACGAACATATGAACGAAGTGCAGAGAAGGTAACTCGTTCTACCGGCTTAGGTTCCCTCTAAGTCATTGTCGTGTGCAATGGGGTGAGTGCTCGCGACAATGGACATTATGCCCAAGATTTTCGCCTCCGTAACATGAAGACGTAGGTTAGAGCAAACCCGCGAAGAAAGCGCCACTCACACCCTTCTCAGTCAACAAGGCAATCGGAAAACGTCTCAATGGTCCTCGCGTATACAGCTATTCGCGACTTGGTGCCCTAACACCCCCCAAGCGCTTGGTCAATCAATACATGGGGTCCCAATCTATCCCTCTCTTCCTAAGCTTCGGAGCGACATGGGCGATGTTAGCATCGGTCATGTATTTCATGAACTACGTTTCGTCGCCTCTTGCTTGTAAAAGGACCGGAGCATTCTTAGTTAGCCAAGACAAATAGGGTGAAATGTTTCAGAGAGGAGGTCGAATAAGGCGATTAGAACTACGACTCCAATAATCGGAACTCGATCTGGGTATTGTCTTCCTCATAGTCCTTGGCAAGTTCGGAAACGACCTACTCAGCCGTCTAAGTTAAAATCCATTTTCAATGATCATAGGTTCCAATTCTGCGTTTGCGCCGGCGTAGTAGGACAAGAATCGAAGTGGCAGCGATGGTTGCCGCTGCTATTGCGGCGATGGCAACAACCTCGACCACGAAATAGAGGTTAATCGAGTTGGAGGGACCGACCTCCGTCACGCTAATTTCAACTGTCTTGTCGTGATAGCTAGGGCTCGAGGGATCAAACTTGTTGTTGAAGAGCATGGAGTATTCTGTATTGTTTCCTGTGTCCCACTGGAAGCTGAATGTGCCAACCACCACTCCGAAGAACTTGCTGCTGAAATCCTGATTGCCGATTGTAAACATGATATCATTGGTGGAGAGCCCGCAACAGCTCTTTATCGTTAGTCGGCCCGATGCGTGAACATTGGGGTATCCGAGACGCCCCCCAGAGGCGGCTGAAGTACTTCCTGCTTTCACGGGGTATGACTCTGTGTACGATGTCTGCGCCGGGCTAAACCATGAGGACAAGCCGGGGCCAAGGGGTATCAACAATGCCAGCAACATCGCATCTTTAAAGAAGGCGCGATCAAACTTCATATTTAGGATCGTTACTCACTTCAGTCTAATATGCTCGATGTTCAACGACGAAGCATCGCAAGGTTTGATTTTCACCCTTCTACGGAACCAAGAACAGCCTAGGTAGAGCGAGATTTCTGGATAAAACTATGACCCATTTTATTCTTATGTGAATAACCGCATGTCAAGGCTGGTGATCTTTCTCGCATCTCGCATCGGGCATCGCATTTTTCGCGCATATATGCCGAACTTGTGAAGAAATGATAAATAGTTTTGCCAAACCAGGCACATCAGTTGGCCTGGGTGGCTATCGCACACTTTGATTGACAATCTAGGGCTTCGGGACTAGGTCCTTGAACTGGACCAGGTTGCTGACAATGGTCCTTGTTGTTCTCGCTGTTCCACTGTCGGCATACCACGTCAGTTCGGTTCGAGCCACTGATGTTGCCTCTATCGGGGACGACTATAATTATACGTCTGATGATCCTGATTGCGCAAAGTGGGATTGCACGGACATGTTTCAAGAGTGCGATCCCGGCACTACTGTCTGTCATGATATGAGGGTCGACAACCCACCGGGTTACTTAAATTCAGTCAACTACGCGTGCAAAGCGGGGTGGGATCCGAGTAGTACTCATTCAGGGTGTGGACGAGATGCAAGAATGCACTCCGCTCAAGCCTTGACCTACTCTGCGGGTACTGGCCAGAGTGTGGTTTTGACGGAACGTTACAGCCCTAACAGGCGCGACGCAGGCCTGTGTGGAATATGGTATCCCGGCAACCCAGTACTCAATACTGCCTGGCCCCCTGATGACTACAGTATGCACTGGATTGGATTGAAGTATTCTGCGCAATCTTCGCCGTTTGTATATGCTATCGTGGAGCATGCATGCGTATGGGATGGCTTTACCCTGAATTGGAAATACAGTCTGAGCGCCTATTACACTGACTCTAATGGAGTGCAGCATTACGAGTCCTGGACTGATTGGAAAATTGATGACAATCAGTGGCTCGACCTCACGATCGAAGTTGGCAGCAACGGACAGGATACTCGGCTAGCAGCCAAAAACACATCTACTGGCTTGTCGTATTTCAAGAATATCGCCACCAACTTGGGGTCTACTTCTGGCTCAGTTGAGATTGCAGTTCAATACAGGCATAACGAGTCCAGTAGAACGGATTTCGTCGATGCCAGGATAAGCGATCCCGATTTCGGGATCTCTGCGAATTCTCCTCTCAACATCTGCCCGGGGACAATGGACAGCTCGACTGTGACCTTGACCAGTACACGCGGCTTCTCGGGAACAGTCTCCCTCTCTTCTTCGATGGACCGTTCATCAAGTTATGTTTCACAATACCTGTTCTATACGTCGCTCACCCTATCATCAGGGGGCTCGGCAGCAACCGGTCTCTTTTTCAGCGCTCAGGACAACACCAATGCTCAAGGCACGTATGTTGTTGTGGTGACTGGCGCTAGCGGTTCCATCAGTCATAGCACGGCTGTTACGGTCAACGTTTCTTACAGTAACTGCGTTGGTGGTGGCGGGGGCGGTGGTGGAAGCGTGGCATACGGAACGCTAATCACCGAGGACGACGGCTCCAAGATACCGGTCCAGAGCATCGTCCCTGGCATGCGAGTCGTCATTTACGATGTGCCCACTGACCGCAGGACGGTCGCAACGATCACGTTGGTTGAGACGGTCGTGACCGATAGTTTGCTGACGATTCACACCTTAGACGGGCTGCCGTTCCGAGCAGACGCGAACCCGCGTATGGTCCTCTGGGTTCTCACAACAGATGGGCCGTTTCGAAAGTCTATCACCTTAATCCAGCCAGGTGACCAGATTTACAATTTTGAGCTTGGGCGATGGGTCGCTGTGACCAGGGTGACAGTGTCCTTGGGTGGGCAGCACCTCATGTATGACCTTGCGACGAACCAAACAGCTCCTGGCGAATACATTGCAAATGGCTACCCGGATTGTCCTTCAAGGGGCTGCAAGGAAGGACCTGGGTGAGCTTACGCGAGCACTAGTTCTTTCGATTCCGCGAAAAGACCGCTGCGAGCAGAATTGCTCCCGCCAATACCGGCAAGATCGCGGGCAGAACCAGTCAACCAATCCATAAGTGTCTCTCGACGTTCCTACAGACAACCAGCTTCCCCACGAACTCGGGGTGGGTCTGTACTCAACTCATGAGGCGGAGCACTTCACACGCATCGTAGAGGCGAGTTTCCGCTCTTGAGTCAGTACGATGGTCCCGAACGAGTTGGAAGGGCCAAAAACGAGATGAAAAGGTGAAAGTATTGGAAATTGACTATATGCTTTTGTCATATTATCCTAAGCGGCCCGAGCGAACAAGTCATGGGGAAATGCCGAAAGCACCACGGAAAGAAATTGCATCGATCACGATTGCCATCGGGCTCGTACTGCTTGGGTCCGCAACGTCGTCAAGGCAAGTAAACACTACCTTTTCTTGCGGTGCTGTGGTTATTGCATAATCAAGCTCCAAGTCTCCCCACACAATCCTGGAGAATCCTGGCACCTGATCGGAGGTCCCGACACCACAACGTACATTATCGTTTATCGCAGTAAGCGCTATTACGAAATCCAATGTGGATGTTTCCGTTATAACAGAGCAGCTGTCGTAGCCAGCGGTCGCGGTTGGACAGGTCACAGCATGTGGCACTGATGGGTTCGGGTCGAATGTGGCCCGAGTGTTCGCACCGTGAATCGCCAGAACTTGAATTTGATGAATCGAAAAAACCTGATTCAGGCAATCCGAAAGACATGAGAATGCGACTGTAATATTGTCAGACCTCAACGGCGACACGGCTCTCGCATAGAACTCCCAGAGCTTATCATTGGGAGCGTAGGATACCCGCTGTGTGAAAGTTAGCCCACTACTGTCTATGATGGACGATATTGTAATAGGGCAGTAAGTCCAACCACATTCCGCAATCAGTAGCACCACATCATATCCTTGTGTTGTCGTCAATAGCTGTGCCTCACAGTTGGGCGCTTTACAAGTCGTGTTGGTTCCCACCCCGTCCAACGCCAACGGTGGTATTGTCGCATTAGCAGGTTTGGCGGCTGAAACGCCGCCCACTATAAGCAACAACAGAATAGCACAGACGATTTTCGCTCGCGTAGTGAAACCAGCCGTGTTGGGGTCGAGCACCGTCCGGCTTTTGAGTGTATCGTAGAATCGCATGTTGGTAGGTCGCGGAACCTCAGAACCAAGTGGGTGGACAGAGACGGCGCAGCCTCTGTTCACCGTCACGAGTGAAGATACCATTAATCGGTCGGATTTGTGAAATCACGTGTCCTGAATCGTTTATTTAAAAATCTGGAGAAACAAACGTCCTCATCCACACCCCCGCCTCTCACGAAGCGTCATTTTCTAACGAATCCCCTTAACAGCAAAGTGGTTTCGTCAGAACTTCAAAACTTCTAACCATTCCACTATGCTGTTAGGTGGACTCGTTAGAAAACTTCCCGAGATAGCATACTTTGTCCTTGTGGCGTATGTACCGGTACCCTTTCGAAACACTCTCGCGTCCGAGTCGTCCGCACTTCGAACATTTGATTTCCTCTACTTTCGGTCTAACGGGGTTGAGCATCCCCAAATAACACGATTTGTTCGCGCTGTGAAAGAATCGGCGTTCCTCACCGACAACACCCTCGCCGGTCCCCGGCTCCCCGCATTTTGGGCACAACTCGCGGACGCTTTGCCGTTTCCAGAGAGGTGTTCTGTCCAACACACAAAAGTCGTAAGGATTTGTTCTTCCCTTCCCCTTCGTGTCCATGAGTGAGGGGTCTATCGTGTTGCAAACGCCTTTCATGAACAAGTCGAAAAAGTCCGCCATGAGTACCTCGGGAACTGTTCGGTCCTCCTTCTCGGCGGTCTGCCACATGGTGCCGAATTGTTGTTCTTCCCCCTCCCATCCATCAGCATGCGGATGAATCCATCCGTGAAATAGCGATTCAAATTCGAGGTTGTGACCGCTCGGCACCATTTCAGAAGTCCATCTGTATCCGATGCGTCCGCACACTTCGCAAATCGACCACCCGTATCTCCTTAGTAATTTGTCGAGTCCGCGTTTGTCTGCCCATCGCCGCAAAATCGAGGGCATATTGGACAAGGGGTCATTCATTCACTTTACTCGATACCACTGCTTTGGATTCGCTACTGTCTCAAGAGCGGTCGAGTCCGGGAGTCCGAGAATCAAGTGGGACGGCTCAACACACCCGACTTTGCCACAAGCGTGCTTCACAACACAACCTTTCGGCAGAATTCCAGAGGTTTTGTAAAACACAAGGCGATGAGCCCGTTCCACAATCTTTCCATCAGGTAGACGGAAGTGAACCCGTCCATACCCTTGCTTGTCTCTCTTGCCTCTCCACATCTTACAAGGGCGGACTGCGTCTTTCGCTAACGCATCATATCTGCGACGACCGCTTTTCGGAATGTGTTTGAACCATTGCCTTAGAGGGAAATGGTTGAGGGGTCGCGAATAGTGTTTCATGAAGGAAGACTACCCTGTTCCGACTTCTCGACGGACACCATACTACCGCGACCCTTTCTCATTCTTCGACTCGTTCATTGCCTCGGCTCGGTTGGGTTTTGCTTTTGTTTGATGACACTCGTTGACGGGGGCATCGGCTCTCCCGGCAATGGGTCCGCGTCATTCCCGGCGGCGGTCCGGGGCGAAATTCTGCCGAAAGGACCGTAAGGATTACCCCGTCCAGGGGTTGTTCCTGTTTGTTCGAGAAACGGGTCGGCGTTTTTGGGTATGACAATTCGTGTACCGGATTCGACCGGCGGAAGCGGAACCATTTGCCCCGGTTGTTGCGAGGTTGCGCCTGGCAATTGTTTGATTCCCGAACCGGGTTGATTCGAACCGGTGAGCTGATGCGGCGGGGGTAACGAGAGACCCACGATGCGCGGCGGCACATTCGGACCCGAAGACCGATCCGACGAATTCCCCCGCCCGGACGTGGTACCGGAATCCGGAGTATCTGTTGCCAATGTCAAAGGGTGAGGTGCGGAAGGACTCACCGAAGTCGTGCGAGGGTCAAACGAATCGGGAACACGTGGTTCCATGTCCGGCGAGGGCGAAGGCGGGTACCTCATGTACCCACGCGATTCCTCAAGTTTGCGAATTTGTTCGTCCAACCCAAGTTTCTTTTTTCCGGTGTCATGGGCGTTTCCTACGAGACAATTTTTCAATTATCGAAGGCGGAATCGGGGGAACGCTCAGTGGGCGAAAGTAATGCAATGTGATCGGTTCGCGGGATTCACCCGTCGAGGAATTGGGGTGGAAGTAGGAAGTCATCACGATCTCGCCGTCATCTTTGATTTCGGTTTCGGTGAATTGTCCGGCCGAAAATTCATCATCGGGTACGATGGACGGCGCGGGGCGTTTCTTTTGTTTCGGCGTCAAACTAGGTCAAAATGAGAAGCGCCGCGAGTCCCAAATAAGCGGGGCACTTGCTGTTACTTTGTAACAACACGATGAGAGCGGTGTCTGCCATAACGGGGGTGTCCAAAATCTTTGATTGTTTCTTCGTGGAGTACCCGATTCTCCATCCACCTATGAATAGACATTTTGGGCAACGGACGTGACAGACCCTTATCGGTCAAAGGCAAATAACGCCTTGTTAAGCGATAGCCCTTGGGCATCATCTGTTCGACAACACCATTTTTGATGAGGTACTCCCCCGGACGCAACTCCCGGCGCAATTCCTCGCGAGATAGTCCGGTGCCTCTTTGCATTTGACCCGTCGTCACTTCACCCTTCGGCGTACTTTGCATATAGTCGAAAATCAGCTGTGCATGTTTAGGGATTTCGAGCTTTGTTACTCCCAAGTCAGTTATTTCCGGCTTGGCGTCTATCATCTCCGCCTCCCAAGTATCAAGATCATTCAGCGCGTCGAGTTCCGGGTCTTCGCTCTTGCTAACCAAGCTCTCACCGCACTTCTCGCAGATTGTCGGGGTGGAAAGGTTGAGAGGAACAATGTTATCGGCTTTGCAATGTGGGCAATGACTCGTGAGATTCGTTTTTTGTTTCGCCGTCATTGACTTAACACAACTCGTTCGATAATGTCCGAGATGGGTATTCGCAAGCGTCGTCCGTCATTTCGTTCGACGATCACGTGTTCCGAGTCTTCTGCAACCACAACTCCGACCGCGGTGCGATGTGTCGTCCGAAAATTCGACGCACCCTTTACGACGAGATTCAATACAAGTCCAAGTCCTTCGCCCAAACCGTACCCGACGCCATGAGGCGGCAAGAACGAGCCAGAACGCCCTGCCCTCGCGACCGTGCGGTAAACGATTTTCTCGTGTTGTCCAGTTGTCAAATGAGCTTCCTCAACTCGGGCAGACTTGCTCGGACCTTCTCCAACTCGACAAGTTGGTTGGGTCGGTTATAGTGTTTCGCGAAAACGCTCGTGGGAACCCGACCTTGGAGCAAATCAACAAGTTCCGTGTCCACTTTCCGCCTCATGAAAGTGCGGAATTCGGACCGGACACCTTGGTAATCAAGCGGTCGCGTCGCTCTTGCAAGAGCAAGAGTCTCGGGGTCAATAACGCTGACAAACGCTTTCTTCGTATTTCTTATGAAAATTTTGGGAAACCGAAAGTGTTCGAGCAACCCGAGTTCGGTGTTACCGTACTCACCGTTGCGGACCATGTTCGCCGCGGTCACCGCCTCGTTCGGTCGTAATCCCGTGACGACGTTGAATCGGAAATAGTTCGCGTAATCCTCCGGGACCTTCTCCAGTGAGTGCTTGAGTTCCGTTACCATTTCATCGAACCGGTTGGAGTAGAGCAAGCCAACCAAGTCACCAAGGTCATTTCTTCCGGACCACTTGAGATTGTGCCGTGACACAATGTCTCTCCATTGTCCCTTGACCCCGGAGAAGTTCGCGAGAGCCGCAAGCGCACCCATCACGTGCCTTCTTTTACAATCGGTCAACCCGAGTAACGGAGAAGCGTCTCCGGTGGTCAAAACATCGGAATAGTGCCGCGCGTATCTCCGGTAGTCTTTCCACGTGTTCGCGGCAAAGGAGTTGGTCACGTACTCATCGAATTCAGTCCAATCGGTCGGTCGGAACGAGAGTGTTTCGGCTCGGTCGGAACGACCGAGGAGCCACAAATCGTGGGTTCGAATCCCACCCGGCCCGCTTTCGAGCTCGAACTGAACCGGGGAGCCAAAGTAACAATCGGAACTTATCGACCCGCTCCGAGAAGCTAACAAGACTCAGAACAAAACGGGGAGAAGCGGATATGACAAAATTGTCGATGACAACGCGAATTGGAGTAAGAAGAATAGTAATCGAAGTGAATAGGGACTTGACTGTGGAGCAGATTGAAATGCTGGATGAAACGCTGAAAAGGCTCGGGTTAGTGAAGGCAACGAAGGTTACGCTCCATGATCAACAGCCTCACAGGGTTCGCCCGCAGCGAGCCTCTCAGCCTAGCAAACTTCCAGCCTTCGAAAACAACCAGCATACTGTGCCATCCGAAGGCAAAGGCGCGCAGCCCGCGTGATCATGGACACATTTTGGCGTTTTCTGGGTATTTGCTGGCAAACTGTTAAATTCCCGTCGGGTTTGAGACAATCATTCATAGTTACTGGGTATGATTGCCCAGTCCTCGCTCTCTAGTTACAACAAGACAATCCATTTCCGACGAGGCAAACCAGGCCAAAGGGAGTCCGATCTCAACCATAAATTCATGCAGACCATCGGTGATGAGATGTTCGAAGAACTGGAAAAAATTGCTACTGAAAAAGGGATACGAGTTCAGACGCTGCTTAGAGCCGTAATAATTCCTGAGTGGGTACAAAGGAAGCGTCTATCAAAGAATTCTAGATTGAATCCGACCAAGAGCTCAGACGTCAAATAGAGAAAAGTATGGCGAAGACCCAGCTTCAGGAATTCTAGCTCTCTACCAAGGTTTCTTTGACGACCTTCTTTTCCATCGTAACCGCATTTTCTCCGTCGCCATAGTATCCTTCTGCCAACCCGGTTTTCGTGAACCCTCTCTTCGAGTAGAGATGGATTGCAGCCAAGTTGCTCTGGCGTACTTCGAGCCTCAAAGGTCTTCCTTTGGAAAGCCGTTTTTCGAGCTCCACAAGCAATGCCTCTCCCAAGCCCTTCCTTCTACTATCCGGGCGTACCGCGATCGAGATCAAGTGATCATGGTCCTCCCATCGATCGACAACCCCATAGCCTACGATCTCGTTGTTGAGGGTGAGCACGAGAAAGGTTTCCGGATTGTCTCGCGCGAGTTCAGACAGAAAG
>VBAY01000018.1 GCA_005883085.1 Candidatus Bathyarchaeota archaeon | reverse complement strand
CTGACCGGGCGACCCTTCTTGACACGGGGACAAAACCGCTAGATTCGCCCTAGCATCTATGCCCAGACTAAGCCCCGAGTCCCAGGACTCGCCTAGAATCCTTGCCAGACAGCCTGAAACCTCAGCGAAAAAGGGGGGTCTTAGCGACTCGACCTCGCGACGCAAAAGTCCCAGAGCAGCTGTCTAACCGGACATTCAGTGTTTAGTGGACTGATCTATCCCGTTCGGTTGCCTACTGTGGTTTCCAGGCCATTCCCCTATACTGCGTGGTGGTAACAGGCGATGTCGCGAGCTTCGCTAGCGTCCCGTTCGTGTAGGTTAGCACAGTCCCAGATCCTCCTGCAATATAGGCTGTCCCTGATGAGGACCAGCTGATACTGTAGAGCCAGCTAGAGGTCAGCGTCGGAAGCATGGTCAGTGTCGAACCATTCCATGTGAGCACCATCCCGTTATCCCCAGCCAGCAACGCTATGGTCCCAGCCTGGTTGAACGAGATAGCCCGTATAGCATTGCTTGGAGGAACGATGCTCGTGTTGATCGCTGCGACCGTTGTTCCATCGAACTGTAACAGCGTCCGGTTGAGTCCGCCTATCAAAGCGTACGCGCCATTCGGGTTCCATGCTGCCGCGTCCAAGTCGAACGTTGTTCCAGTAGCGAACGATCGGACAGTTGTTCCATCGTATGTCAGCGTCAGCCCGCTTTTACCGACTAAAAGCGCGTAACTACCGCTCGGCTGCCAGTTGATAGAGAGGATGGTCGTTGACGCGTTCGATATGATCGTGACCTTGACACCATCATACTTGAACAGGATACCGGACGTGCCTCCTACCAGCGCGTAGGACCCGTCAGGCTTCCAAGACACAGTCCAGAAATTGAACCCTGTCGAGATACCCGTTGGAATAGTGGTTAGCGTTGTTCCGTCGTACTTGAGAAGAACTGCAAAATCCCCTGATATCAACGCGTACGACCCATCAGGCTTCCAGGCAACAGATCGCAACGGCGTCGTCACAGGCTGACCGATCAAAGTCAACGTGCCATTCTGGTATAATTTGGAAACTTTACCGTCCGCGGAGACGATAAGAGCGTAGGCTGGTTTCGGAGCCGCCGATACTGCTGTGACAGTCACACTACCAGTACTGCCGAGATGCGACGAGTCACCAGCATAGCTCGTGGTTATCGCATGCGAGCCGGTCACGCCAGCAGTGTAACTGACTGAGCAACTTGCAACACCAACAGTCCCCGTAGCCGCAAGTGCGCAGCTGGGCTGGCTGAAAACACCGGTCGAATTGGAAGCAAAACCGACAGACCCACTAGGAGTAATCGCCGCGCCAACGTCAGTATCAGTCGCCGTGGCAACGCAATTGGTCGCGGTGTTGTTTGTCACAGGATTCGGCGAGCAAGAAACACTTGTAGAAGTAGCTCGTTTGCCAACAAGAACGGCAGTGCTACCTGAGCTCGTGCTGTGGCTCGAGTCGCCACCATAGCTTGCGAGTACCGACAATGATCCGGATGACGATGGAGTGATGCTTACCGAACATGATCCGCTAACGAGTGTACACGAGCCGCCGGGTGTGAAGGCCACGTTTCCAGTCGGAGTTATTCCTCCTGAACCGGAAGAATCAACCACAACCGCGGTGCAACTGGTTGCCTGGTTCACAACAACACTGCTTGGACTGCAACTAACAGATGTTGAGGTTGTCCGAAGAGTGACTGTGAGGCTGAACGCTTGAGTACTACCATTGTGAGTTGCGTCGCCGTTGTAAGTGGCAGCGATGCTGTGAGTCCCAGCGCCACTTGTTGGCGTGTAGGTCACCTGGCAGCTTGATGATGTTGCAGTTTGGCTGACAAGTGTGCACGGAGAACCAGCAAACGCGCCGGCTCCATTGCTGGCGAAGCTGACAGTGCCTGTCGGTGTCGTCGGACCGATCGTAGTCGTATCACTAACGCTAACAGTACATGTGGTTACCTGGTTCATCGCGACAGAGGAAGGCGAGCACGCGACTGTGGTAGTCGTTGAGTACTTGCCGAAACCGATCGATGCGGACCCTTGGCTCGCCAAGTGAATTGTATCGCCCGAATAACTTCCGGTTATCGTGTGTGTCGCAACCCCCACAGGCGTGTAAGTCACCTCGCAACTGGCAACTCCAGATGTGCCCGTGCCCGAGAGATTACAAGTGTTAGAGCTGAAGGCTCCAGTCGAATTAGTCGTGAAGCTCACAGAACCGACAGGCCTGACAACCGTTCCAGGCGAATTATCGGTGACAGTTGCAGTGCAAGCCTCGTCGACACCGAGACCATTCGGAGCGCAACTCACCGTCGTACCGGTTGAACGCTGACCAACAGTGATTGTCGAGAAACTGCTCCCGCCGAGGTGAATTGAATCTCCGGTGTAGGAGGCAGTGATCAAATGATTCCCAGTAGCACCTGGCGTGTATGACACACTGCAACCGGCCACTCCCATTGAAACGGCGGCGATAGCGCAGCTCGTCGCCGAGAAGGTTCCAGGCGAGTCCGAGACAAAGCTGACACTGCCAGCTGGAGTAACAACGTTCCCACCGCTTGAGTCGGTTATCGTCACCGTACAATTGGAAGCCTGATTCACAACAACTGGGCTAGTGCAGGAGATCGCGGTTGAAGTAGTGCGCGGACTGATGATCAGGCTAGCGCTGGCACTGATGCTCGCATCGTGAGTTGTATCGCCATTGTACGCGCCTGTAATCGTAGCAGTGCCGGTAGCAATCGCAGTGAAAGTTACAGAACATCTGCCCGAAACTAGGGTGCAGGTCGCGGAGCTGAAAGATCCAGCCGCTCCGGTCTCGGTGAAATTGACACGACCCGTTGGAGTGATCGATGTTCCCGGTGACGTGTCAGATACTGTTGCAGTACATGAAGAAGCCTGATTTACAACGACTGGGCTTGAACAGTTCAATGCGGTAGAAGTCGTCCGTGGGTTTACTGTGATAGTTGCGGCTGCGCTGGTGCTCCCGCCATGGGACGAGTCACCACCATACGTGCCAGTAACCAACGCGTTTCCTATGGCAGTCGAAGTGAACGTAACAGAGCAACTACCTGAAGATAAAGAGCAAGAGGTGGAACTGAATGAGCCGGCAGTGCCCGTCTCAGCAAATGTGACAGTACCCGTGGGAATGATTGGAGAGACCGTCGAGGTATCACTTACCGTCGCGGTGCAAGTGGAAGCCTGGTTCACGATCACCGAGGAAGGCGAGCAGCTAACAACAGTCGCCGACGTATGCTGGCCTACGAAAACCTGGACAACAAGCAGGTGTACCAGTGAGCCGCTCGTCGCCTTGATCGTCACGTTGTAGACGCCCGATGCCTGGTTAGAGGGTACCTGAATGTTGAGGACACTACTTGTCGTCCCGTTCGCTGTGAGACTCGGATTGTTCGGGTTCAGAGTCGCTTTCGGTCCGGCCGGACTCACGGATACCGTAGTGGATATGCCTCCTTGGAATCCGTTAATGCTTTGGAATAGGATCTGGGAGGTTCCCGTCGAGCCAGCGGGAATATCCAAAGTTGCCGGGTTGGCTGTCATGTTGAAATCAGGTACCCGCACAGTCACATTCAACGAATGGACCAACGGACCACTCGTGCCTGTCACAGTCACAATGTAGATCCCGGTCGGCGCGGTCTTACTCGCGGCGACTTTCAGATTGTCGTTGACGGTTTGCCCAGCGGACAGGCTCACGGTTGGGTTTTGCATCGAGACGGTCAATCCCTGGGAGGAGACGGACGTAGCAAGAGATACAGTCCCCGCAAATGTTCCTAGGCTTGTTACTGCTATCTGGGACTGGGTGTTCTGGCCCCGCTGAACCGTTAGAAGGTATGGATTAGCTGCGAGCTTGAAGTCAACCGTCGACACCGTGACACTGTTCGAGACAACAGCTGTGTGACCGGCCGAATCGCTCGCGGTCAGCGTTACCGTATAGGAGCCAGCTGATGAGTAGACATGGGTCGTCAGGCTCCCTGTTGCCGAGCCTCCGTCTCCGAAGCCCCAGAGGAATGTGTACGGGGAAGTGCCTCCAGAAACCGAGGCCGTGAACGTGATAGTCTGGCCAGCGGTAGGAGAAGAAGGACTGAAATTAAAGCTAGCCGACAAAGGCTGCGGGCCAGTGACACTGATTGACTGCTGCGAGTTAGCCGTTTGTTGAGGGGAGCCACTGTCTCTGACCGTCAAATTCACCGTAAAGGTTCCGGGCGATGAATAGGTATGGGTAGTAGACGATCCGATTCCGGTGGACCCGTCTCCAAAAGACCAGCTG
>VBAY01000017.1 GCA_005883085.1 Candidatus Bathyarchaeota archaeon | reverse complement strand
CGTGGACGAGCCATCAGCACTGCCGTCGACGTGGCCGAAGTGGTGAACAACCGCTTCTTCCAAGGCGGCCTAGCCAAGAATGTACACTTGGGCACGGAGATCGTCGGTGAAGGCCAGGATGCACGCAACGTCTCCACGATAGAGATTATCCTAGAGCGAACCAAGTAGCAAATGGACATCGCATCCTAACAGGTGTGAAACTCCCACTTTTTAGAAGCATTTTTTGCTTCCCTTCACGAAGGGCGGGGCGCGGGAAAATCGACCACCCCCGGGGGTCGAGAAAAGCATGCTTATTTTTTGAGAAGGACTTCTCCTAGAGAGCGTATTCCTGCCCGGCAGCTGGTTAAGGACAATTCGGCCGCTGACAGGGTCAAAAGTAGGACGAATCTTCCCGACAGGAACTGCTCCAAAACAACTCAAGCATTTATCAAAAGCGGATTCTTTCTTTCGCTCGCGCGGGGGTTGCCAAGACAGGTCAAAGGCGCAGGGCTCAGGACCCTGTCCCGTAGGGGTTCGTGGGTTCAAATCCCACCCCCCGCACCATTTTACTGGTACAGATAGCAACTGACCGGCTGTGGTAGTGGCTGAAACTGGTCGAAACACAACCTAGCTGGAACGAAGAAACCAAGTGTCGCAAGACTACCGAAGTTCTTCGTCGTACTTCGATTGGAGCTGACAACGACGCCGAGGTATCTCTTGGAATCGCTGGTTGATGATAGCGATCCACCGCTTACCGTACTTTGGATAAGCTTTTGTTTGTATCATCCGGAGACTGTCCCGAAAATGTCTCAGATATCCACGTTAGTCCACATGAAGCTGAACACGAGAAGGACAATGATGGTCTTGCAAGCCATCCTCGCCATCTCGGTCATACTGCTATCGGGCCTCTCCACGGTTGCCCCTGTGAAAGCTCAATCTATCACAGGTTCGTTGACCTTCACACGTGCCGAGGATAACGCTTTCACTGGTGTCATTGACACGACTCACGGTTTCGCATATTTCGCTACAGACACTGTACCCGGCATGGTTGTCAAGGTCCGACTTTCGGACTTCACCAAGGTTGGCACCTTGGTCATGAACCGGGGCGAAAGTTTCCTCTCTGCTGGCGTCATTGATCCTGCCAACGATTTTGCCTATTTCGGGTCGTTCAGTTTCCCCGGACACATCATAAAGGTACGGCTGTCCGATCTGACCCGTGTGGGCTCTATCGACATTCCGCGGGTCGGGGCCTTCACGACTGCAATAGTCGATACGGTTAACGGTTATGCCTACTTTGGATCGTTCTTCAGCATCAACGGACAAGGAAGCGTCATCGTGAAGGTGAACCTATCAACATTCACTGTGACAGGAACGTTACAGCCTCCAAATGGGCTGGATCTATTCGGGTCTACCATGGACACGAACGGTTTCGGATACTTTTCGACGTTTGCCGCCTACGTGGGCGCCTCGCCTGAAGGAATCTTCAAGATTCGACTTTCGGATTTGACGCTAAGCAAGACTTTGATGGTGGGAACTCCGATGGGAGCGACACCACTTATGGATGGAAGCAACACTTTCTCCTACTGGCCGACCCTGACGAATCCTGGATCGATCCTTCGCGTTAGGAATTCGGACCTGACGCTGAACGCGACCCTAAAGATGAACCCAGGTGAGGCCGACCTCAACTCAGGCGTAATAGATACAGCCGAGGGATTCGCGTACTTCGCCACAGGAGGCGGCTTCTCTGACCAACTCGAGACTCCCAAGGTCATAAAAATCAACTTAGCCACTTTCAGGCGCGTAAGCACACTGACCCTTGCTCCCTACGAATCGCTACAGTTCGTATCAGCTGGCGGAGTAATACAGACCGAAGCGGACGGCGGGTCATTCGCCTACTTCAGCTCCTACACATCGCCGAGCTACATAATTAAGGTCAAGCTCTCGAACATGAGCCGCGCCGGCACACTACAACTCCAGCAAGGAGAAGAGTACCTCAGATCATCCGTCATCGACACGGGCGCTGGATACGTCTACTTCCCATCAGACGCCCTAGACGACATAGGCAATGGTACCATAACCAGGATCCGGATCTCAGACTTTTCGAACGCAGGAATACTTCACCTCCCTGCTGGAGAAGGTCCAATATGCTCCGGTGTAATAGACACCGCACACGGCTTCGCCTACTTCGCAACCCGTACCACACCGGCGAAGATCATCAAAGTACGGCTCTCAGACTTTTCCCCGGTCGGAGCGATCAGCCTCAACCCCGGCGAGACCACTCTATGTGCAGCAGTTATCGACACTGTGAACGGGTTTGCCTACTTCGGCACCTACACCTCGCCATCGAAGGTTGTCAAGATACGCCTCTCTGACTTCACCCGGGTGGGCGCTATCCAGCTTGCCTCCCCTTCAGAAGATTTCATTCTAAGCGCGGTCATAGATGTCAATGCTGGATTCGCCTACTTCGGAACGGACCAGTTTCCAGGAGTAATCTCCAAGGTACGGCTCTCCGACTTTACTGAGGTGGCGTCGCTGACATTGAACGGTGGCAATTTCGGGGAAGACGAGGTTGCGACTGCGGTTATCGATCCGGCCGGCAACTTTGCCTACTTTGGAACCCTAGACTCTCCCGGCGTCGTTGTCAAAGTTCGGCTATCGGACTTTAGCGAGAACATGTCACTGACACTGGCGGAATCATATGTTGAGGGCTCGGTAATCGACCCCACGCACGGCTTCACCTACTTTGCCACCCAAGGCGCGATTGTCAAGGTGCAGCTCTCGCCACTGACGGAGATCGGGTCAACTCCGATTGCCAACCCGGCTGTGCTACAGGTAGGCGGCAGCATCGACATTGCCGGTGGCACCGCCTACTTCGGAACGAATACAAACCCCGGAACAGTCTACAAAGTCAGCCTCTGACGCTACAAGTACCGAAGACCAAACTCTCCCCCTTTTCTTTGTTCAACCGTTCTCCTCTTCTCTCTTTTGATTCAAACCCCTAGCATTGTCATTTGAAGTCAATCCTGCGCTGGGCAGCTTCCCCTATAGAGAGAAGAAACTGTTCACCGCACCAGTCTTGGCACAAATTAACCCAGTTTGAGTCTCGCATTCGCCCAATTTCGGACAGGCCCTTGTTCAGACCAGAGTCAGGCTCCCTAGGCCAAGTCTGACTTGGCTTAACGTTTGCAGAGTCACGTTTGTCGCTTATGTCATACCTGGGCACATGTATGTGAAAATGGCTGAACTTACGTCTCTTATGCCGATCGACTATATCGAAGAAGGAGTCCTGAGGATGACTTCCGCGATCGAAAAGCCAGAACGGCCCAAGACAAATCATGCCATAATGCCCGTCTACAGCTTCTCCAGGGACATTTTCAACGCTCTGTCGGAAACAGGGCATGGAGTTGATGGAGAGTTACAACTAACAGACGCGATTCAGAAGCTTATCACGACACGAAAGAGAGTCATCGGAGTCAACCTCATGAGCGATGAGCTCAGGCTTGACCTTGGTACCCTTGAAAGCATGGTTGAGGCCCTGAAAGTCTCATTGAGCTACGTGGATGCGAAACGGAAGGCACTGATTCCAAAACTAGCGGAGAAAACGCCCGTCATACAGGCTGTCGCTCGTCGAACCTAGGCTGAATTGGCTGAGTCCAACTATAGAGAATGTATGGGGTAGCGGCTAGAGGCTAGGGTATCTGCATTTATTACGAGGAGCTTGAGCTTTTCCCCAAAGGACGGAGGGAATGCCTCGGCGCGAAGCGTCTCGAAGATGAGAAATGCAACTGAGGAATGCAGCGTTTCCGAGTCTCAACGCTGTCCTGTACCTGCCATTCTGGAAAATTGGTTGACAGAGTTCTTTGAATCGCATGACTGACGGTACCCTCTGGGCCCGCCAAAGCAAGCTGATTGTCTAATGGCAAGGTCAACAACTCTATTATCAAGCCGCGCAATCCTATAGGGAATGAGTTCTTTCGGTCTCGCGGTGGAGACTTACGAGAAGCAGTTGAGAGACTGGCTGTCCAAGTGTCCAGTTTGCTTGTTATCCCCCCAGGTAATGCTGCATGCTAGGAAGGGAATGGCCATGATCCAAGTTGGGCAGAGCTTCGAGTTTGACGAGAGGCTTCATGCACGTGATAATCCTCCAAATCATCTTCTCGCTCGCCAACTCATCCAGTACAACGGGAAGATCAAGAATCCCATAATCTTCTGGCTCAATTCTTCATTCCCCTCGGACCCGATCTACCAGTTACACAAACAACCCGTTGTCCACCATGTTCTTCGTCTCGGACCAGGCTATACTTTCACGGGCGTCCTAGGAGCGCTGAAGACCGCGCTGAAGGCGGAGAAGATAAACACCGACTCTATCGACTGGGACCCCAAGAAACTGAAGTAGGCATA
>VBAY01000016.1 GCA_005883085.1 Candidatus Bathyarchaeota archaeon | reverse complement strand
CCTCCGAAAGGGAAAACGGTTGAAGGTGCTCGTCCTCGATACTTCAGCGTTCATCATGGGCTTCAACCCAACCCGGCCGGGAGAAGTGTATACGGTCCCAGCTGTAGAGGACGAGCTGCTGAGGGGGACGATGACACAGCTACGATTTCACGTGAACAAAGAGAAGGGCAAGGTTATCCTCAGGTTCCCGTCTCCCCGCGCCTTGGAATCTGTCGAAGCAGTCAGCACCAAAGCAGGTGAGAGGGGCCATGTTTCACAAGCGGATCGAGAGGTCGTCGCTCTCGCTCTTGACCTGAAAATAGATGGGCAGGAGCCCGTGATAGTCAGCGATGATTACGCGGTGCAGAACATGGCTGAACATCTTCATCTCAGCTATGGATCGCTGGCCAATTTTGGGATCGCTCACAAGTTTGACTGGATAATGTACTGCCCAGCCTGCCATCGAAGATCCACGGGACCCGAAAAGACGTGTAGGGTATGCGGGACCGAGCTGAAAAGGAAGGTATTATCTCGATCCAAAATAACTCGGGGCCGATCAGTGAGATGAGTCGCCACGGCTAAGCAGAATCCTAAAGATCATGCGTCCGGTGCGACGCGGGTCACGGGGATTGGTGGAGTATTCTTCAAGGCCAAAGACCCTGGAAAACTGATGTCATGGTATACAACCCATCTGGGGGTCAAACCCGAAAGCGAAGGATCCAGCACGACCATGTTTCAATGGCGGGAGAAAGACGATACCAAGCAAGTCGGTTACACAGTATGGTCAAACTTTCCGCATGACACGAAGTATTTCGACCCGAGTGCTGCACCTTTCATGATCAACTTCCGAGTCAAGGATCTTGAGAGATTGCTGGATCAGCTCAAGCGAGAAGGCGTGAAAGTCGACGACAAGAGAGAAGAATACGATTACGGCAAGTTCGGATGGATCATCGACCCAGAAGGCAACCGGATCGAACTCTGGGAACCAAAAGGCGAGCCTCCTCCCTGATTGATTTCTCTAGTTTGCTCTGTGAAGCATTTTCAGAAGAATTAAATCCAGTAGCCAGCCGACATGGGATCTAGATAGCCTTGTTGAAGACAGAGACAAATCTTTACGATGATATGTCGAAGGGCCGCGTTGACCCTTCGAAGTGGAAAATTCTAAGCTTCCCAATGGGCAACGGCGAGAACTGGGTCTGGGAGGAACCAAAGGCCAGGATAGCATCTCGGAATGGCGGTCTAGCGCTTACTGTGGATCCATTCACGCGGAAGCATGACAAGATCCACATGTTCGACGATCCGAAGCAACTGTACGCCTCCACGAGGACCTTTCCAGTATCACGCGATCAAGTGACGGTCTTCGAGGCTGAGATGGGAGCGGAGACTTATCGAAGCAATGCTGAGGATTTGCAGGACGCTTTCGCGGGCCTCATACTCATGGACTTTGCGACTGGCATGATCTTCGACTTCATCACAACCGGAAAGAAGATAGGAGCAATCTACGAGCGACTCTTAATCCCGGGCGTGACAGACGAGAAGACCGCGTTCACCTACCTCGTCGAAGCCCCATTCTCCGGTATCCGAACAAGACCGGAAATGATGCATCACTACATGGTCAGAATAGACGCGCAGAAAAAAAGGGCGGAATGGATTGTCGATGGAAAGGAGTTCTTCAAGTCCGAGAGCCTCCCGGTAGCTCCAAAGGACATTCTCGTGGGCTGGGGACTCTTCACACTCAAGCCTGTTGACCCAGAGAAGGGAAGCGTGTCAGTCCACGGTCAAGGCGCGACGGGCATCTGGAAGAATTTCCGATACTCGATCCCCTGAGCAGGCACGATCTGCTTGATGGCCCGGCTCTACTTCTCAGGCCACTATCTTGGGCGCGTCGCTTATCATACTGGTGACGGACTCATAGTCCCAAGTACCTTTGGACCTCATCGAGGTCCTCTTCTTGAGACCAATGTAGCCTAGAGACCCGAGCTTCTCCACCAACCAAGCAGCGTAAGCGGGTGACCCAGTGGCTCCTGGAGAGTTATAGTTGGTAATGTGATACGACATGGGGCCTTTGATCTCGATGGCTTCCTTGATGAAGTTCCCGTTTCGATCTATGACTTGCGCGCGGACCCCTGCAATCCCAGGCTTGACCAGATAGTCTAGTTTGAGTTCTGGAATGAACTCCTGCGCTCTTCTCGCCATTTCTGACTTGAAGATGGAGGACTTCCATTCTTCCCCCGCGAGGGTTAGGAAGTCCTTGTTGTATAGAAGAGCGATCTTGTTCATCATCGGAGGCTCTAGAATCTTCTCCAAGGCTTGTATCGGGTTCTGGAAAAAGCCCCTGTAAGTGTAGGGTCCAGCAACCGGGACGGCGTTGGGTCCTATCTCTCGACGCCCATCCGCTCTGCATATCCAGTGCGGATCAAGGAAGGGCAACTCAGGATGTTGTGCTACTGTGTAGATATTCCTCGTGGCTAGGTATCGCCATTTCTCACCGACTTCCCAGTATTCTCCTCGGAAGTTGAGGTCAGCGTATTCCCTTCCGACGCCGAGCATGTGGGCTATTCGCATGGAGTTTCCTCCCGCGCAGTTTACTAGGAAACGGGTCCGAATCGTCTCACCGCCATTTTTAGGCTGAATCTCCAAGAAGTCTTTGGTTTCTTCGATCGATTTGACCTCGAATCCGAGGATGAATCTGACTCCTTCCCGTTCCGCGTCACTCTGCAACGATCGCGTAAACGAGGGATAATCTACCGAGGTATCTGTCTTAGACCATATTGCCCCGCGAGACCTTACATGGGGCTCAAACTTGCGCACTTCTTCTGCCGTCAGAAGTTCTAGCTCGTCCTCCCCCATCCCATTCTCTAACCCCCAATGGTAGTACTTCTCCACCCGCTTCACATCCGCTTCTCGCGTCGCCACTTCGAACGTTGTCACCTGCGACCAGGGAAGACCGCGCTCCTTCGCGTATGACTTCCACATCCCGTAGGCTGCTTGGGACGACCTGGCGAAGACTCGCCGGTTGACAGGGTCTAAGTAAAAGGGGCGATGTATGACTCCAGTATTCCTCTTGGAAGTATGAAACGCAACCTGCTGTTCCTTCTCGACAACTGCTATTCGGCCTTCGTACTGGTTCGCCAGCCAGTAGGAGATGGAAGTCCCGAGGATTCCTCCGCCAATAATCGTGACATCCCACGGTTCCAACGGTCCCACGGTTCTACTAAATTGAGAGATGTCGATAGGCTATATTCGAGTTATGCATTACTTTCCTGAAACAGACGAAGCTCAATTCCTAGCCAGTTGCAGGAACTCGGCCTCTATCTTGCCACCTGTCTTTAGGTAGAGCAGTGCCCCAGGAGCCAGACTGTCTAAGTAGGAGAACGTGTAAACAATCATCCGTCTTTGGCCAAGGGTCTTCGCAAATGTTGAGATCTTGGACATCAAAGCGGAGCCAACTCTCTTTCCCCGATGCTCCGGAAGGACAAATGCTCCTCGGAACCACGCCACGCCCGGTTCGTAATAGTCAGGAATAATCCCTACCAATCCTACAGGTTCATTGTCCAAACTAGCAAGGATCCACCTAGCTCCCCGAGACCTGTCTTCTTTGAACGAGTCAGCCACAGCGACAATACCGCCTTCTTCCTCCGTCCGCCAATCCCAGTAAGGACTCAATGCCCGGACGAAAATATTGCCAGCTCTATCCATCGTCTCTTCCGAGACCTCCTCGGTTTCAAGCCAAGGGTCTCCGGTTTGTGGGATGTCCTCTACTTGCCAGATGATTCGAAAATCCCGCCGTAGTGGCTTGAACCCAAATTTCTGATACGCATCAACGTAAGGCTGAATTGCTGGAGCGGTGGCTCTCAGGAACTCTTGTCCTTTCGACTCTACGTAGGTGATTGCTCTGGAGAGAAGTCTCTCACCGACCGTGGTTTGGAGTCTTGCACGTCTAATGCTGAGGTATCTTATTACGAACCATTTGTCTCTGGGAAGACTTGTAACAGCCAACCATCCGATCGGTACTCCATTCTCTTCAGCGACGAAGCATCCGTCAGGATCAAATCGCTTGGAGGAGAAGACTGCCTTTGTCCGTGGAACATCTGCAAAACTGCCGAAGGCATCTCTCAGAATTTCTAGTAACGCTGACTCTTCGCCATGAGAGAAGGCTCTGACTGAAACGCCCGATTGTTTTTCGACACGCACCGTCTCGGCCATTCTCAGGGCTTTCCCTTGAGTCTAATTGTTCGAAGTATGATCCAGTAGGCAAGGGCTCCAATCGCTGCAAGAGGCAGTGAGGTGGCGAGGAGATTCGCTAGGGCACCAGTTTCCAGAGCGTTTCCACCGAACGCGGAGTTTCTGAGAACGCCCGCTGCAAGGCTAAGAGGGTTGTACTCGG
>VBAY01000015.1 GCA_005883085.1 Candidatus Bathyarchaeota archaeon | reverse complement strand
CCGAGCAATCGATGAGTTCGATGTTCATATGGACCCGCGAAACAGGGAAACGGTATCCAAGCTCATCCATGCTGCAGCAAAAGCGACCGACTCGAGCCAGTATATCGCAATAACCCCTGGACAAGTGACACTTCCGGAGGACAATGTCCACGTTATCGTCGTCCAGAACGTCGAGGGCAGTTCCATGGTCAGGGAGCTACCATGACCACGACGGAAAGGATGCGTCGATTCTCCGGAAGACGAGAATTAGAGGAGTTAATCCAGACCTGCATCTCAATCGAGAACCGCAGATTCAACCCCTTCCTCTTAGACATCGCTGAAGCGTTGAGCATCATCAGACGGCACTCAAACCAGTTGCGAACGCTAGAGGACCACTTGCTCGATATGCGAGCAATCACGAGTGTCGCTAGAGTTGTAGGACTACAGAGCGCTCATCTCAGATTCCAGTCCAGTTCCCTCTTCATCGATCCCAGCATGGTAAGACAGAAGCTCGAGTCCCTTTCGAGGGAACAATTGGCAGAGTTCCTCCTTCTCTCATGGCATCCAATAGTGGAACTCGAACAGCTCACGCTCGCATCCACAAAAGAGGCCAAAGAATTTTGGGAACACATGCTTTCGTTTTTCGAGAGAAGAAAACGACTTCAGCTCGGACCATTCGACAATCCTGCAGCAACCGACTTGGGTGAACTAGCCCGGATGCGGGTTGTCGACGAAAAGGCTTACACAAGGAAGATGCAGGATCTCTGGAATGAACTCAAGGAGAGAGCGGGGGAGGATGAGACCGTTGACTATTGGAATTTCATCAAGGCATCAAACTTTGCGCACACTGTCATCCGAGCCCAACTAGTCAGCTTTCTTGTCAGCTACGGATACGCGAACTTACAACGAAAAGGTAACACCATGCTTCTAGTCCCCAACGCCAAACCCGATCCTCACCCCAAAGGATCACCACTCAGCTTTCCTATTCCAATTACAAAGGAGGCCTTGGTACGGGCGAAGTAAAAAACGAGCCAACCTTCTACAACGAGCGAGTCAAGCGGGCAGCTCATATGCTCTTCTTCAAACGAGGAAGGGTTCCCGGAGCTAGATCTTGGGAGTTGAGAACAGGGCTCGGAAAAGGCTACACGAAAGTCTTGGAACAGCTAGACGAAAACCTGAAAGATTTGGATCTAGAAGTCAAAAAGGTCGAACCCCAGAACCAATCCGATTTCAAGCAAGGCCCAGAAGCGGGAGAAGAAGAATCCCGCTACTTCGTCCGTCTAAAAGGAACGCTGGCTCCCAAGGAAGCAAGACTGTGTGGGTGGAGGATCGACAATCTCGCGGCCCTAGCAGCCGCCTTGGCACTTGTAGTGTCCAAACAGGGGAAGAGCGAAAGAAAAGAATTGGAAACCGTCATCGGCAACAAAGCTGGACGCTGGAGAGCTCTAACACTGATGGACACCTTTCTCCGATCTGGGTACCTGGAAGAAGATGAGGAAGGACTGGTCAAGCTTGGCTGGCGAACGCGTGCCGAACTCGACCTTCCGAGCCTAATGATGCTTCTCGCCGAATCAGCAGCGCCTTCCGCGGAGAGTAGCGGGCCTGTCGAAGATGATCAGGCGTCTATGGAAGGCTGAAGACTCTCTAGGTACTTCTTTGCTTGTGGAACTGCAGCAGCGCATAGCTTGTCAAAGGGTAGAATCTTCTCGTCCCACTCAGAGAGTTCTTCAGCGTGAAGCTTTAGGAATCCCTGGTCCTCGCTTACTCTGCCCCACACTAGCATGTAGCGTCGGTCGGTGTAGCCACCCGTTGGAATCCCGGTTATGTGGTTGAAGAGAACCCCGACGCGACCGCCTGGCATCATAGGAGGAGCGCTGGGTTTCTTCAGAAGAATTTCACCGTTCTCGGACAAGAGAAAGTCGGTTGCGACGCTGAACGGGAAGCCATCCTTATCGATCCAGGTGATCACACCATATCCGAACCGTGATATTCTGTCGGGGTCGACGAGATCTAATGATGTCATAAACTGATTGCCTCCGCGGGTTTGGAGGTGTCTCCATTCTTCCATGCAAGTATCTTCTTTGGTTCTACTTCGACGACGATTCTCTTCCAGAACCACCCGAACTGTTCCCGGGCCGCGAGGAATCCGTCAATGTAAGGCTCCTTCTTGCGCCACATTGGAAGGTACCGTTCCCAGCCATGATCAAGATCAGAATCATCACATTTCGCAATGCCCTGGACTAGGACGACTTGCTTCTCGATCCCGCTTCCTTCAGGATTGGAGAAGAGTAGCGAGACTTTCGGGTTCTTCTTCATATGCTCGATCTTTCGAGAGAACAGTATACTGGATGTCACAGCGAACTTAGGTGGGTTATCATTATAGAAGAAGAGCAGAGGAAATGTTACGGGCTTCCCATTATCTATGGATGTGAATTCGCATATCAAGTAATGCTCAAAAACGTCTTGAACCCAGTTCGGAGCTTTCATCCACCTATCCGACCTCGCGGTGCGCAAGGGACCGCTCCTTGGCTATAAGACAAGCGATTGGACTGTTCATACTTCCTTCGGGATCTGTCTGAGAAATTCCTTAGGGTATTGTTTCGAATTCAGCAATGAGAGGAACTCTCCCCTCCTGATCGATGCTCTCGCAGATTCCAGTTCGTTCCTCTGAGCCAGATGATCATGGACCTTCGCCTTCGCCAGCACGTCTAGGACTTTGCCTTCGTAGAAGGGTTCCAGATCCCTTCCCTGGCACACAGCGCAGTTGCAGCTCGTCGAGTTTCCTCTGATCTCCTCATAATCTCTCTTTTTCAGAGCTCCCCAGCCTTTTCGGTCGAAAACATTGATCACCTCCTTCGTAAGCGGGGTTGGGGGCGGTGGGACGATCCACCTGGAGAAGCTGTCTATGTTGAACATTGGAAGGATCATCCCTTGACTGCATGGCATCGGGCTCCTTCCGAGCCGTATTTTCGGTGGAACTTGAAACGCATGAAGCCAGACTTCGGGGTTTTTCTTCTTGAACTCCTCCATGACTCTGAGAGCATGATAGTGGAATGCGCCCCTGAGATCAATCCCGATCTGGGTTGACTCGTGTTTCGCAAGTACCTTGACAAGTTCTGCTCCGACTTCTTTGTTGTTGGTGGCTTGTATGATCGGCATCAACGGTTTCTCGACGCTGCGCTCTTCCATCCAGCGCTCCGCAAAACGGACTTGACCATCAAAGTCCTCCGGAGACATTTCTACAGTGTGCTGGACCGTAATGATGTCAAGTCCGGCGAGGTATTGAAGGTCTAGGATCGTCTTCAGGTCCTGAGTCTCTCTTACCACTGCTCCGCCTTTGAAAGCGAGAAAGAGGAGGCGGACAGCGTCAGGGCTCGTTTCTCTGGATAGGAATCTCGCGGTAGACTTCAAGGCCTCTTCCTGAGTGAGAATTCTCTTAAGTGTGTCTGGTGGTGCGAGCCGGGCGAGAACGGCCACCTCTCCCGGCAGTGGTTCCTTTAGGCCTGCCGGCTTCAGCGCGTTTCTCTCCGGGCTGATAGGGAACCTGTTGGGAAGGGGAATCCGTAGTTGCCCTATCCGGAGTTCGGATTGGCTCGCACTAGTCTTAGAGTCAACTTTGATCTGGGCTAACTGGATTGTAGACATTGCCCGAGAAGTTACTTGGGTCAGGTAAAAAGAGGCTTCGATTAAAGAGCGCGCCTAGTAGTCTTGGTCATCTGACTCAACGCCTTCTTGTGCTGGTTCCTCGATGGTCTCATAGGGGTCTGGAGGGGCCTCAATGGGCTCAGTAGGAGCTTCGTAAGGATCTGCAACCTGTGGATTGGTTGTCGTCTCCTCCGTTTTCTCTCCGGGTTGAGGCTCAGTTGTTTTTGATGCTTTCTTCCAAGGCAGTCGGAGCATTGAATGGTGAGGCTTTTCGGCTTCTGTTGAAGACTCGCTTTGGCTCGGGCCGGTCAATTTCGTCTTATAGGCGTTCAACTCTACTAACACGAGGTGTCTTCTTATCAGGAACATCATAGTAAAGATCCCTGCTGCGAACACTGTAGCGTTGACAATGATTGAGAGATCGATTCTGGTTATCGGGACTTGGAGTATGAAGTAGAACTGTGCGACAGCGTAGACTGAGCCGAAGGCGAACACCAAGAAGGGTAGGACTTGGCTCCACCGTGTGTCCGCTCGAGTAACGGTCTTCCTGGCGAACGTCTGCATCGCGCCAATAACAGACACAAGCATCAAACCGCTATCGATGAGGGGATTCGATGGCTGATTCTGTGTGACGTATCCAATCGCGATGGTTGTTGCTCGGTAGAGCAGGTATCCCCAAAGAAATAGGAATGTTCCTCCTGCGAAAACAGCCGCTTGGGGTTTTTTCTGTACGATTACTCGCCATCCCCAAAGTGCAGTGAAGAAATAGGTCGCCAGAAGGAGTACTGTCACAATGATGGTCCAGATGATAATCTTGTCGGTCGCGCCT
>VBAY01000014.1 GCA_005883085.1 Candidatus Bathyarchaeota archaeon | reverse complement strand
AGTCGATCGGGTCAGGGTCGGGCCGGAGGCAGACCAGCGGATTGCCATGGCTGTCTACTCCGCATGCAGGGTCAGGACCTGGCCAACGTTCTCCAACAAAATCGAACCCTCCGATTACTTTGGCGGTGGGGAATAGCCCGTCGGTATTCTTGTTCCGCGGGTCGTTCACACTGGTACCGTAGGCGGCCGTGTAGGCAGCTGCTGTGCCAGGGCCTCCGAGGTCAGCATGAGTGTAATCGATTCCAGAGTCTAGTACTGCGACTCTAACGCCTGTGCCGTCGAAGCCGAGGTTATGGACGGCCGTTGCCCCGATGTATGGGACAACATCGCTAAGTTCAACCTGATAGGTTTGGACTGGGCGTATCGACGCTACGGTGGGTAGAGAGGCAAGGGCGTTGATTTGAGAGGAGTCGATGCTTATGATGAGAGCGTCAAGGACTTTGCTCAGTCGGCCGAGTTCCTGGCCGCCGAGGCTGCGAATCTGACCCATCATCGCATCTTGCGACTTGGCGAGTTGGTGGAGATAATCGCGTTCTTGGGATGGGCTTAACTTGCCGCCCAGCTGTTTGGCGTTCACGCCATAGGCAACCGCTAATGGAGCGGTCGTGAGTTGAACCACTACTTGTATGGGTCCAGTGGTTTGGCTAAGTTCGGGGTCGACAAATACGGAAACGTCGCCCGGCACGAGCAGGTTCGAAACGTCTGGGGTTTGAGCATATTGCGATGCAACTGCCGTGGCGGGTGATGCGCCAATCATGCCGACTAGTGCCAACATTGCGAAAAGTTGAAGGAGCCGATCGTGATTTACATTCAGTTTCAAGCCCATTCTAAGAACCCTATGAAGATTTGCGATCGCGCTCTGTAGCATATTTATGATTTTTGGTATATTGGGAGGCTCAAGCCTGACGGAGACGGCTCGGGATATAACCGTCAACAGTTGGCATGAATGCTTTCTATGGTCGAGAAGACTAATTTTTGGCCAGTTACCCTATAAGGTGCAGACGACATGACGGCTTTCCTAAATGCTTGGGAAGCTCTCGGCAAGTCCGGAAGGGTGTCGAACCGGGAAACGGACTCGCTCTAATTTTTAGGTGAGTCCGGGCGGGCCCATCAAAAATTCATCGAGTCTTTTTTGCATTACATGGAGAGAGTGCTACGGACACAATTATCAACGCAAGGAAGATCGAGTCTTTGGCAATTGCTAGGTTCAACTGAGTTTGTTTGTGCCCCATTGTAAACGGGCCGAATATAACCGCGCATCAACGGAGTTATCTTGATACACTTGAGGGTGTGTGGTAGCTGTTGGGCAGAGGACCAGCGGAGAGACGGTACAAGAGCATCCGCGCAGTAGTCGTCCTCGTCTCGCTCGCACTGTCAACACTCCTCGTGGTTCCGGCGCCTTACAAAGTCCACGCTTCATCGCCTGCCCCTGTTCTGGGCGGTTGGGGTGGCGTGAGGCTGGCGGACACGGACCAGAACCTTTCAGCACCACCATCTCTCGTCTTCGCAGGCGAGAAACAGAGCGGCTTTGAACAAGTTGTGATAAGAGAAGCGCAGCTAGGATACAACACGGTAAGAGGGTCCTTTGCGCCATACTGTGCACAGCGCGCCAACAATTTCATGGGCACTTACAACTCATCCCAGTTAGTACGAGCAGTCAATATTGCCCAGTTCTACGACTTCTGGCTTACAGTAGACTACCATGGGCACAACGAGTTTCAGACAAATGATAGTATTTCGTGCTGGCTGAATTTCTGGTTCGGGCCCAACCCGTTCAGCGGACCGACAGGAATCGTGGGACAATTCCAGAACAGCTACGACAAGATCATCTGGGAACCTCTCAACGAACCGAACATGACTGGAACGGGGGCAACAGACGCTGTCTGGACGAGTAGTTCGAGCATCGCCTTCCAGAAATGGATCAACCAAGACAGGACGGTCGGGGACACCCACTGGATAGCTGTCCAGAATACTTGCAGCTACTTCTGTCATAACCCTCGCAGCCTATGGTACCTAGACTACCCCGTTGTGAACGATACTCTGGGCAGAGTGTTCGAGAGCCTTCACACCTACCTCTATTATCCCAGTTTTGTAGAACACCTAGCATACGACAACGATTCTAACGGGATCTTCGATTCCGCGGATACAGCGATCGTGGGCGATATACCAGACGCGACAGTCCTGACGACCGACCCCAAGATCAAATTTGTCAATGCTACCAATGACCCGGTTGAGACATGGGCCCCCGGCAAATCCATAGTCTATGACAACAATTCAACAGGCGCGTACGAGACAGGGGACATTCCAGCCGCTGGAACCGTTCCTCCGATTGGGGCTCTGCTGAGGACTGACCCGAAGATCAGATTCACTGACACAAATAAGAACGGTGTCTGGGATAGCTACTGGAGCAACGCGACAGCGGACAACATAGCTCAAACAGATTACTTGACGATGCTGACCGAGATCGCAGGCCAATCCTCGGGTTCCACACCGGGGCTCGGATGGCCTATGCTCAACACCGAGGGCGGCGCCTTCTGCAGTATTGTATGCCCGTACGTTGTCCCTGGTGCTGCCGGATACTCTACTGTCAGCCTCAGATACATCCAAGACATGGTCCGCTACGAAGATGGTAACAATCCTAGGCTGGGCTGGCTGTTCTGGCCCGCTGCCCCGTGGACTGACACGCCAAACGCGGGAGGGTACGGGGCGATAGGCGCTGGGGAGTGGGGGACGAAGATCGCCTACAAGAAATTTACATCGTTCGTCCTGGTTTCCACGCCCAACGTGCGTGCCCAGCCGTTTGTGTACCCGTGGGATGGTAGCGGGTTCTACGCGCAGGGTAGACACTGGATCTTCTACATCAACTATGGCAATTGCTCCGGGACAACGGCCAACTGCCTCTACTATGCGACGAGCCCGAATGGTGTGGGCTGGACCAGTACCAATGTTGGAGTGGTAACCGGATCGAGACCGTCAATGGCTACGAATGGGACGCATGTTTTCTATGCTCGGTACGATGGGAACAGTGGAAATCTCGGCGGGGCGTTGATGTTCCGTGTAGGAGCGCTGAACGCGGACGGTCGGATCAACTGGCAGGCTGAAACGGCTGTGAAAGAGGCGACGCCGGGCCAGGAATGGTATGGGCTGTCGATGAGGATCGGCACTACCGGGCAGGTCTTCGTTGCCTATAGGAATGTTACCTCAAAGGGAGGCGGGGGATTTGCCTGGGTGATCCACTCGAACGGTAATGACTATTCCACATGGGAACAGGATACTCTTCTGAGAAACTTGACTGACGGCTGGCGGTTCTCCCTCGCCAGATTATCCTCGGGACAGATGTACGTTCTCTACTGGCCGGACGTGGGCAGGCTACTCGGAAGGCTGTGGAGCGACGGTGCCTGGGGTCCAGAGGAAGCTGTAACCGCGAGCGGAACCGCGGTGCGTGGCAGTGCGTTCGCGTTTGGAACTGGAAACAATACGGTCTATGCTATCTGGCAGGAGAACCTCACGGAGAAGTTGCTGTTCGCCTCTCGAACTGGCTCGTGGAGTGCCCCCGAAACGATTGGTACAGCTGAGACCAACATCAACCCAAGGTGGACGGCGAGCTACGACCCGCTCCATGAAAAATGGTCCTTGTTCTACTACAATTATACCCTGAACCGGGTCTACCAGTATTCTGGCGCGCCTGGCAGCTGGGGCCAGAGGACGGAGATGTACTCGACTCAGGGTGCTAGCTCAGGGATGAGCATAGGAAGCTACTACGAAGCAAGCGGGGTCGACGCGTCAAGCCATGTGCTGGGAGTCTTCTGGACCCAGAACGACAGCACTTCCGGAAGAATAGAACTGGTGTTCGCAGACGAAGCAATAACATAGCATGCCAGTCACTACAACTTTCGGCATCTTTCTACCCCGGCAGAAAGAGGAGGTAGCAGCCACTGTCTCTTGGGGGTCTTCGATTCAAGGATAACCATGTGGTCCCGGACGGGCCCCCATCCACTGAGTGTATTTGGCCTGCTATGCTATTGGGTTTATGAGATTGCCAAGCGTTCTCTTTGGGACCTTGGGGGTTGCCAGCTGACGCGGCTGATCAGCTATGTGAAAAATCAGGTCGAACTTGGCCCTGATGGAGGTCGTGACTGCTTAACCGTGTATGGTATTGGGAATCTGAAGGGAGCTTTCCGCGGGAAGGGAGTTATCTATTCTTGGATACAAGGAGTCGATGAGGCTGCTAGGTGGAACTGTCAATTCGAGCTGTTGCAACCCACTCGAGCAGAATTTACCAATCGGCAAGGTGAGATCATTGTAGAATTCGATCCCATGGACAAGTTTCCCTGCACGGGCATTGTTACTTCGAACGGGGAGGGATACATGATCGCACCGGCCCTTAAGCTCGATGTGGGCAAAGGAAGTGAGATTGTTCTGACGCTACTATCGCCACCGGCAAAGCCTCACAACGTATCGGTCGAGAAGACCGTTCTCGCTATCCCAGGTGAAGAGGCAACTATGACTCTTACAGCCGAGAGCGGCGAGCTTCGCTGTCTGGGAAATTTCTCCGCCATGTCGAAAGGGGCAAGGGTCATCTTGAACAGAAACCCAGGACTGCCAGTGTATAAAGCAGGATTCAATGAGACTCTCGGCAAGCTCAAAGGCCGTGGGCAGATAAGCGCCGTTTGGAAACCCGTCGATCGGAGCTTTGAAGAACTCGTTCTGGTTTTCGACCCGTCCACTATCTGTTCCTTCGAAGCGAACTCGCTGTCCTTTGATAGGATACCAAGCCATCTCAGCGGGAGCGAATTCAAGGACTCCGGATGCATCGACGATTATGTAATAGGGGATGGAATCGGTGTGAGCTACACGATTCGTCTATTGTTGGATCGCGGCCTTGGAAGACATTCCTCCGATGAGGCAAGACTTGCCGTAACCTGAAAAATGTTAGTCGAATTCTAGGTCAAAGCCTCCGACTTTGACTGCACGCTGATGAGACATGTGGTAGGCGACACACTTCCTATAACAATTCCGAAAGGGAAGAACGCGAAACTCAGAAGAGTTAGTTGACGACCTTCAGGTTGACTCCTGATGCGGTAACTGATCGTTCAGCTTATTTCCGCACGTGGGGCAGAAGTTCAGTTGTTCTCCGACAACTTGACTGCAAAGGCTGCACCTTTTTGTTACCGTTTGCCCGGCGGGCGTCGGTGTGGGTCGTCCCTGTAGGTACGTGGAGACTGGAGGGGGTGGAGGGATTACCGGAGGGGCCTTTCTAGGGCGAAACGCAACCACAAGCTCGACTGCTGCGAAGGCGAGGAAGAAGAGTCCAAGTCCTAACCGGAAGTTGTCGTGGGTTATGTAGGTGCGTTGGAAGTCGACCGTCTCTGTGCTGTTGAAGAGGCCGCTTCCATGAC
>VBAY01000013.1 GCA_005883085.1 Candidatus Bathyarchaeota archaeon | reverse complement strand
AGGGGGCTTGGAGAGAAAGTGGGGATTCAGAAGAGCAGGAATCAACCACGTCCCTAGGACAGTGGCACTCGAAATTCGGGACCAGTTCTCTTTGGTTGAGCGCTTTCTAAGGTCACCGCATCCTGCGAGCGTACTTTTCAGAGACATTTCCAACCCTGCCGATCCTCCATTTTGGCTTGTCTGTCGATACGCAGATATTGGGCCTCGGACCATATTTCTCAGGCCGATCCAACCTATGCTTGAAACGAGGGACTAGTCTCTGAAAGCGTTGCAGGTTCTATTGGTTCTCCTCGTTTTCTCCACCCTTCTCTCATTCACGCCCTCCCCAACCCGTATCGTCCACGCTCAGTCATCACAGGATGTCTCGCGGGTCTACATCGACCCGGTTGCCGAGAGAAGCGATGGCGCGACTAGTTTTCTTGTGAATGTCAGATTGAATCTTAGCAACATTGAGGTCAACGCGTTTGATGTTAGACTAAACTATACTGGCGCAGGAGTGGTTTCTAAGGTCAAGAGTATTGATTACTCAGCCCCAGGGATCTTCAACAGCGCTCAAATTCTTGCAGAATGCAATGACGGGATAGCGGTGATTGGAGGCGGGTGTCCACCGGGTGACTCTCCCTCGGCCGGACAAGTCCATCTCGCCGGGGCGCTGCTTGGATCTTCTGTTACCGGTCCATTTACGGCGGCTCTGGTCTTCAGCCTCAACGTCACCGTCCAGGGCCCTGGCATTAGCATCTTCAGCTTCGATAGAGCTAACTTCGTGAACCAGGGTTCAGATCCAAGTTATCCTAATCCTCGCTTCATCGGAATAGTCTTGTGGGACGGGATCTTCGCGAGTACAATGGGCGTTGTAGCTTTCTTCAACTTTGAGCCCTCTAGTCCTCCTGCTTTTCTGCCTGGGCAGGTTGTCTGGTTCAATTCTAGCATAAGCCTACCGTCTCCAGGAGCATCTCTCGCCAGCTTCAAGTGGGACTTTGGTGATACATCGACAGCGAATGTTACGACTTCGAGTACCCCGCACCTGTTTCTCTCGCCTGGCACCTACCAGGTCCAGTTGACCGTGGCAGATTCTTTACATCAGGTTGGGTCTGTAACTCGTAAGGTTGTGATTGTGAACTCGTTGGGGGGCTTGGATCTTATCATCAAGGATAGAGCGCGAGGTACCGTCCGGAGCGGAGTTCTTGTCGAGATTGAGAACTCTACTACCCCTGCGCGAATATTCAACAAGACCTCGGATCTATCGGGAGGTGTTTCCTTCAGGGGTCTCACTCAGGGGTCGTACGTTCTACTATTCTCAGGCGGTGGTCTTGTGGCTCCAAAACCGGCCACATTGAGTGTGAGCGCCGGTCTGATTAGCATGGACACGCTCTATCTCGATTTCGCTGATCCCTCTCCGCCTTCCGACCTACCAGGCATAATCTTCATTGCCACGCTGGTTGGCGGTGTAAGCCTAGTCGCCATTGCGGCAATTGTGAAGAAGCGGAAGATGAAGAAGCAAGTCGGTTCCGCGAAAGCCTCACGACTGAAGCGGGCATAGGCTGGTGCTTGAAGCGGGTCTGGGGCCGGAGTTGCCTGAGTCGCGGATTTCCTGACTTTTGTCGCGTTCTGTAATTCGCTCTTTGATGTATGCCCTTCTATATCTAAGAATAGCTTTTTTTCGTGTTTGCGCAGGCGGCTATGGTTTTTAGAGTGTGCTGGGAGCTTTTCTTTTTTGTCGAATGATTTGGAAGATCGCCACGACTGCCACCACGGCGATGATTACCGCGATTAGTATGATTGAGAGGTTTTCGGACAGAATGGCTAGAATTCCTGTAGGGGCTGCGGCTGTTAGCGTGAAGGTTGCTGGTGTCAAGACTCCGTCACCATTGTTCTTTCCGCTGGACACGGGGATGACTTTGGCGCCCACGGTGTAGGTGCCGGGCGCGTAGCCTGAGGTATCCCAGGTCAGTTTCGTGGTGCTTGGTCCTAGCGGGAGGGTTACGTTTTGGAATTGAACTGTGACGTTTCCGACGAGCGCATTAACCGTGGCTAGTTGCGGGATCGATCCAGTGTTGTCTATCACAATCGTGAAGGTGACTTTCATTCCGACTGGCCCTGTTGTTGGGTTTACGGTTACGGTGGTTACGCTGAGGCTGATTTGTATCCTGATTGTTACGTTGATCATTTTTGTTGTATGGGACAGTGCGCCGCTGGTCCCCATGACTCTTAGTGAATAGTTTCCGACTGCACTGGCGTTGACTGTGAGTGTAGATGTTCCTGAGGCGCCGGTGATTGTTAGAACGCTCAAGATGGCGGTGAGGCCGCTGGACACCGCGTTTGTCGCGAGGGTCACATCTCCTGTGAAGCCGTAGATCGGCGCTACCGTTATGGTGGAGGTTCCCTGGATGCTTGGGAGGAGTGGACCTACAGTCTGCGGACTGGCGTCCATGGTGAAGTCTGGTATTACAGCTGAGACAGTGACTGGGGCGTCTAGGGTGGTGGTTTCGCCCGTTCCTGGGTCAACGCTCGCGTATCCGCCGAGGATCGTGACTGAGCCTGCTTGGGTGACGGTTATGGCGACGTTTACAAAACAGCTTGTTCCTCCGGTTATGCATGGGTTGGTGCCTTTGACTGTTGCGCTGAGCCCGGGGCTCGCGACTGTTGTGAAGGTGATGGAGTCGGTGCTGAATCCGGGCCAGCCGTTCTGTGCTGTCGCGGTGATCGTCACGTTACGGGTAAAGGGGGGGGTCTTTGGGCCGATCAGAGTTTGGTTCGCGGAGATTGAGATGAAGGGCGGCGGGGCGTTGTTATTGAAAAAGCCATTTTGTGCTGTTTCTTGGTCGTTCTCGTTGACGCCGGATATTATTGTAATGCAGACCCCGCCAGGGACGCTCGTGTTTGTGCAGCCTGTCTGGAAGTTGACTGGGATTCCGCTGGACTGGGTATGTCCTGTGATATTGTAGGTGGCTGTGAAAAGAAGTCCAGTGATGTCTCTAGTCGTGATCTGGCCCAAGCCACCTGTCGCCTTGAAGGTAATGGTGTCGACGGTATCGTAGGCAGGGTCACAGGTGGCCCCCACTCTGAGAACCGCTCCGATGCACTTTATGAGTACGGTTGGCGTGCCGACCAGAACAGTTCCCGATAAGTCTGCATCTATAGGAGTAAGAATATTATGATCCGCGATTAGGGTTATCGCGAACGCGCTCATCGCTTCAGAATCGTTAACGTAAACGCCGACTTTGATCTGAGTGGGTGATGTTTGGGGAGGGGTTGGGCTCGTGACGTTGGTCCATGGCCCATTGAAGGTCGTACCGGGAGCGGGGGGACAGACGTTCGGCGGAGTTTGGGTAAGTCCGAGGTTTGCGGTTGTCGGGTCCGCGATGCAAACATTTCCAATAATGGGCTGCGCGGGAGCCCCGGCCTCTCGAACTAGTCCCGTGGACGCGAGGAATCCTAACAGGAGGATTGACGCGAGAAGAAGAGCGCTGAGCTTAGCTTTCAACTATCGACAGGCTTCCTCTGCCCTTCAGTTCGAATTCATCGGGTTCCGAAATATATATGCGTTGGGAGAGCGGTTTTTCGATTTTCCCTTTGACGAACGGTTTACGGCACGTTCATTCTTTTGTTTGACTCGGTGAGGGTGCACAGGGGCGACGAATGCGGGTTCTACTGTGTGAGTTTTCTATTTGATTGTTCAACCATATTGTTGAACGATTCATGTACTGTGTCTCTAATTTCGACAGGGACGGCATCCGTCGTGTCGCTCAAGTGTTCTTGGCAGGTTTTGCATGAAATCGATATCTTACCGTCAGAAAGGTTCGTCAGAGCCGGTTGATGCGAGGCTCCTGAAGCCTTTCTATGTCTTTCCAGATGATCGATTAGTTCTTGAGCTATTCGCTCACCCAAATCCATCATGAAGGTTTGGCCTCCTCGCGAATATGCCATGGAATTTTAAATGGAATATGGCGATGATAAGGTTTTAGGGGACTACGGAGGTTTCGGCAGATTTGACGATAGCCCCGAGGTCGTGCAGAACTCAGAGCTTCAGGCGAATTGAAAATTTTCGACCACCCCGACAAGAGTCGGGTCCGAACATGTTCCCAGGCGCTATCGAAGGTGGTGCTCGCATGGCCATGGCTCGCTGCGCTAAGAATGAGAAACGCCACTAGCCTGGCACTAGAGTCTAATAGAAGATTATCAGTGAATCATCTACAACTCCTGAGGGGCAACCCTTCGAGCCGCATGCGTGGTTTAGGAACCATGCAGTAACGATCTGAGTTGCGGCTGTTTCTGGAGGGTTTACAAATGGAATGTCCCTGAAGCCTACCCCTTCGGTTGCTGTTTCCGTTATGTCTAGAACAATAATGTAGAAC
>VBAY01000012.1 GCA_005883085.1 Candidatus Bathyarchaeota archaeon | reverse complement strand
TCTTCTCGTCGACAAAAACAATTTTCGGATTCCAGTGTTCGGCCTCTTTCTCGTTCATCGATACGAAGGCTGTGATGATGATCTCATCTCCCGGCTGTACTTTTCGTGCGGCTGCACCGTTAAGGGCGATGATTCCGGTCCGCTTCTCTGCGGGGAGGGCGTATGTGGAGAACCTGTCACCGGTGGTGATGCTCCAGATGTCTACTTTCTCGAAGGGAAGAATTCCAGCCGCTTCCATCAAAGACGAGTCTATCTCGATGCTTCCCTCATAGTTCAGGTCAGCACCTGTGACTCTGGCTCTGTGAATCTTGCCCTTGAGCATTCTCACCTGCAATCTTGCCGCTTCCCCTTCCCTTCCTGCCTAGAACCGTGTTACTCGCTAGATTTGAACCGGGGCTACTGTCTCTCTAGAGAACTAGGTAGGCATCGGATATATCTTTAGCAGGTCTTGTCAATCTGTTCTTCTGTATGTGATAATCAATCGGGACTTACGACGCTTCTTCCTTTCCGCTTGTAAGAAGATCAATTCATGTGTTTCGGGGTCTACTCGAGCCTTCAGTCCCTGCCCACTTTCTCCTAGCCGCGAACCTTCTTGAGCGATCAAAACTTCTGCACTCTTGAGTTGCGGTCAGAGCCGGTCAAGCGCCTTTGCGATTACGATAACAACAACGACAATGCCACCAATATAGGCGATGCTATCCCCGACCGCCCATCCGATCCCACCGTTGATAAGAGCCGCAGTAAAATTCTGGAGAAGTCGGTTGCTTTTTTCGGCATCACCTATGTCTCCCAAGAGCAACACTATTTGGACGAGCGTAAAGATGCCGCTCGGCGTGGAGTAGGGAGCCACAGCGAATCCGATGGCTGATAGGATAACGTACCAGAGGATTGTCGATGCTACTGACATAACTTATAGGAGTAACGACGACTTCGCGGTCACGATCTTAGAATCTCTTTCCAGAATCTGTTCGTATACAGTTCGCCCGTTGCAGCAACAAAAGTCAGAACGAGTCCATAAACCAGGGCCGGAAAGGCGAACCAGCCGTAGGATAAAGCTGGGGCCATGGGCGGCATAGACACAAGGAACATGTATAGTACCGGGACGAGAAGAACGACGTAGATGAGGAGCTTCGCTCTCGCGTCTCTTACGTAGGTCTTGGGTTTAGGAGTCATGCTGGGATTTCCGGTGCCTGTTCCGACTCCATCTTCGAGATTGGTAGAGTGTAGGCGTAGGTCCCTCCCACTTTCAACCTTCGCAGTTTGTTAGCCTGCACTAAGAGAGTAAGCGATCCCGTCAAACTTCCTTCGCTGATGTGGACGGCGTTGTGTTTGAGTACCGTGTCGATCTCCTTTGCAGTTCTAGAGGTAGCCTTACCCCAAGCCGTAGATACCGCTTTTACAATCGCATCCTGAGTACCCTTTGGCCGAATGATGGTTGGAAGGCTCTCGATTTCACGACTTTCAGCCAGTGGAATGATAGATGGACTCGCGGGTGATAGTGAATCCCTGAGCTTAGAAACCATTCCCGGAAGTTGGTCCAATGCTTCCACGAACCACTCCTTCTCGCCTCGCACTTCCATTTCGACGCCGTCGGCAACCTTAACCCGGACTACGATTTCCATACCCATGAATCCCCCATTACAGGGGCTAAAGCATATAACATTTGTCTAAGCGGCCCCGGCTATATGCATAGAGGGGTAAATCGGAGGTTTTCGACCATTCGAAGCCCATTTCCAAGCTTCAGGGCTTCGGAAGTCGTCAGGATGCCTGTATAGGGGTATCATCTTCGGTTTCTATGCTCTGATTTCCTTTTGTGGCGAGATTGAGATGGGGAAGTATACGGGATGGATATAATCTAAACAGGGGTGAAAGTATTGACGCGTGGGGATGAGCTCAACCGAGCCAGCGAATGGCTCTCTTAAACGTACGATCGTACGCTCGTGCATAGAACTTAACACGGTTCCAATAGACCGTCCGTTAGTTTGAGAATCGATACGTAACCGCTCGTCAGTAATGCCTTGATCTCATATCAGAGAAGGGCGATTTCTAGCTCACGTGTTGGCCCCGGACTTCTCACTGTGTCGAAATCAGAATTCTAGATGCTCTCGTTAAGTATAGATGGCCAAACTGAGAGGACAGCAGTGATGAAGGAGCCTTTGGACCCCGCGGACACTGTCCTTCAAGAAATTGAGGCGATCGGAAAACGTTCGTTCATTCCATCCATTGGTCCTGTCAAGGGAAAGATCCTTGCTGAGGTCGTGAACAAGACAAGGCCGAGACGAATTCTGGAGGTTGGAGCCCTTTACGGGTACTCCGCAATACTGATGGCCAAGAATTCGCCTCCTAAAACCGAGATCATATCAGTCGAGAAGAATCCCGAACATGTGCGTATAGCCGTGGAGAATATCAGGCAAGCCAACATGGAAGGGAGGATCAGGGTGATTGAAGGAGATGGAAGGACAGAACTGGGGAAGCTATCCGGAAGCTTCGACCTAGTTTTCCTGGACGCCGAGAAGACGCAATATCTCGCATATCTGAAGGCTGTAGAGAAGAATCTTCACAAGGGCAGCGTCATCGTCGCAGACAACGTGGGCATATTCAAGGATCAGATGGGAGACTATCTGGAGTATGTTAGGAAAAAGGGTCCCTACAAGAGCCGGACATTGGAAACCCTTCTGGAATTCTCAGACAGTACCAAAGACGCTATGGAGATAAGCGAGAAATTAGACTAGTCTCCTAGGAGATCAAGGACAATGAAAAACTGACCGGGTTCGTCTTCTCGTTCAGCTGGGCACTATTCATAGTATTTGAAAAAGTTACTTTGCGGATGCCATGGCCGCTCAAATATTTCCTGATTGGACAGTTCCCCGGTGAGTTTGAAGCGCAGCGTCAGGTGAAGGTGGCTAGAAGCAGAGAAGCGTCAGGCGAACGATTCAGATCCTGAGGAACCCTATTTCTAGAATCGTTCTGTGTCTCGGAGGACGTTGCAGTATCCTGAGATGAACCTGCTTATCTCTCCGGTAACGGGGTCGTAGCTATGTCGTTCCGCATGGCCAATATCGCGGCCATAAACGTGAATGCTTGTCGTTGGTTGTCCAGAAATATTGTCGACCCTATGGATGCCACGATGGCCTAGAACTGTCACGTGTCCCTTAGTGTTGATCTTCTCGCTAACCCTCTCGATCTTCGCAACCTTGGGATTCGATCCATCATCTGTTCTGCGGAACAGTGCTTCCCTCTCTTCGCCATCATAGACCCCGATAAGTGCCCATGTCAGATGGTCGTGGATTGGAGTCGTCTGGCCCGGATGCCAAACTCCTCCAATTATCGAGAACATTTCGTCCTTTGGCATGTGTATCAGGTTCATCGCGAACCTATCTCCTCTCGGAGTGAATGCTTGTACTGGAACAGAGCTGGCGCTTCGAATCAATTTCTCCAACAGAGGCTTGACTTGCCTCAAGACCTCCGATTCACTCGGATATTTCCGAACGTTTGCATCGACGTCTCTCGCGAATTGCCTTGCAGAGTAATGTCCTTGTTGCATCTCGACGATTTCCTAGGGAGTCAAGCAGTAATAGACTTAGTGCTCAGCCGGCAGGAGATCAAGCGCCTAGGACATACCTTTGGACTCGTCCAACGTTGTCGTCAGCCGTCAGAGCAATCCAGATCGTTTCGATAGAAAGCAATAAGTCGTTTCACCGGTGGTGATAGCGCGTGAAGCTCGATAAATTCCCGATCAGGATGGAGTTTCTTAGGAAGAAGCTGAAGTGGATTCAGCAGGCGATGAGAGAGGGGGAAGTAGACATCTGGATCACTTTTACACGGGAGGGAAACGAGGATCCGCTTGCTCAGGATCTGAGGTTTAGCGATCTGACCTGGCGTTCCGCCGCAATTATCGACCACGATGGAACGAAGACAGCAGTTGTGGGCAGTCTAGAAGTCGAAACGATCAAGCAGAACAAGTTCTACGACGAGGTCGTCGGGTATGCGAGCGAGGGCGCGGCTCCCAAGTTGAAACAGATCATCGCGAAAAGAAAGCCGAAGAGCATCGCAATCAACACAAGTTACGACGAGGGTGCCGCAGACGGTCTAACGAGCGGAATGGAGATGTATCTCAAACGGGCTCTAAAGGGATATTCCAAACGGTTCGTTTCCGGGGAAGATTTGGCTATTGCTCTTCGTGCCAGGCTCGTCCCGGAAGAAATCGAACTAGTAAAGAAGGCGATTGTCGAATGCGAAAAAATCTACGATGAAGTTGAGGATGCTATCAAACCCGGTAAGAAGGACAAGTATGTTCACCAGTTCGCTCACAAGCTTGTCGCTGAAAAGGGTCTATCG
>VBAY01000011.1 GCA_005883085.1 Candidatus Bathyarchaeota archaeon | reverse complement strand
CGCGGTCTCGACAAGAGGTCCAACAGCCTCTCTGAACCCAAGCGCAACGAGCTTCCGCTTGACCATCCGCAAGAATCGCAAATAGGGATGATACTTTCCAGGATTGAGAGTAGGGACCGGGGAGGAAACGTTGTAGGCTCGGAGACGAACCCTCTTCCAATCACCAGAGAGAAGCATCTCGCTAGTTAGATTGCCTACTTCGTCAATAGGAGCCAGGGGGGGAGTCACTGTCACCCCTTGAGGAGTGATCTGCAGCTTCCGTTGTATTCTCTCCTTCGAGGCCAGAATGTTTCTCTTGAGAAGTCTATCGGCGGCCTGTTTCAGGTTGTTCGGTAATTCTTCTATTGGAACGCTGACCTGACCGATCCTCTCCAGAACCTCTTCATCCTCGTCCTTTGGCGGGTTTTTCGGGATTACTAGAACAGCACCGGAACTTGTTTTCTCGATTTTTCCCCAGCCTTTGCGGGCAATCCAACCGGTAACTATAGACACAAAGTCGAGTGGTAAACCCGCTTGCTGAACAGCTTCATTGACGGAGAGTTTTCCTCCTGCATTGTGGACAACTGTAGCAACTCTTCGCTCAGGCAGTCCATTCGCAAGGTAATCGTGTCCTTCCTCAGTGCAAAATACTTCCGTCGTCTTTGTTGTCTGTTCCTTGACTAGGCCTTGTTCTGAAAGTGTCAGTGATGCGCGGGCAACCGCGGCGTCGGCTAGCCCTGTTTTCAGGGCTATTTCTTCGACCGAGGTTGTTCCGCCCGCGTCCCAGAGAGTTCTCAGAACCTTGACGTCATTTTCGCGCAACTCCACGTGCTGTTCTCTCCGAGGCTAGGAACTCTCGTCAGCCTTCTACCCGCTATATTTGATTTGGATAATCAAAAGCGTCCTGGAATGAAGACGTAGTTCTCGACCCCTTTATGTGGCTGGGGCGAGACGGACATCTATAGCTCAGAAGTTCGGAGGAAAATGGATCTCGCCCTCAAAATCATCAAGGTTCCGCTTAGCTCGATTAGACCCTCAGGAAGAACAAGCGATACTTCAGATTACGCAAGAACTGATCTCCCGACTAGGAGTGCATAATCTCAATCCCAAAAGCGTAATCACGTGGAGTGCTCGAACTATCGATCCGCGAATCTCCAAAGACCAAGTGCTTCTCCCGGTCTCGCTTTACGACAAGCTTAGTTCTGACGAATGGAGGCCGCTGATTGCTGCAAAGCTGATCTACCATCGAAACTTCACCAAGACCAAGATGGTCTTGGCATTCTCCTATCAGGTGTTTCCGTTTGTGACGCTTCCATTATTCCTTGCCATTAGCTCTATCCTCGGACTCATTCCACAACCGGAACCAATCGCCACAGGCGCGATACTTCTCTGGGTGATTGCTATGTATCCAGTCGCCAAGGTGGTATACGGACCCTGGTTCAGAAAACTTCAGCAAACGGCTGACAAGCAAACGCTGGAACTCTATGTAAATCCCACCCTCGAAGATGTTCTCAGAAAAATCGAGATGATGACTCCTCAGGGATCGAAAGGTAACAAGTCGATCGAAAAACGGATCAGAGTCTTCCGTGAGTCAGCATAGGTGAAAAAAACGACTCGCGTCCGGTCAAATAGTGCGGAGGATACTGTAGGCAGCCGCAAAAGGCAAGCTGACTCCTACAGGAACCTGTTTGTGATTCCGAGAGCCTCGTCGGTCTTCGCAATCGATCTTCGACCCTCAGTTTCGAGGGCAGTAAGCGCTCTGATCGCGTCAACGTTCTCCGGAACGACAACGCTCTCGTTGTGGACCTGGTAGACCATATTGACTTCACCATCAGTCACGTTGAGTATGTCTTCCCAGTAGGCGACCTCCCACATGTCGGCCCTAGCCCTATGCATGTCTCGCATCATCTCTGCTACGGCGTTCATGCTGTCAACTCCGTCAGTCGTCCTGACGGGTGCCAGCCTAGGTGCGTTCTTCAAGACCTTCAGAACATCCTTTCTCTCGGGGTTGTTCTTGAGCTGGACCATTGCGAAGTGGAGGTGGCCGATGTTGAAGGGTCCTTTCGCGGCCATTGTCGTAATGTCCAGTTTGGGAAGAACGGTTTGAGCGTCGGGTCCCTGATGGGACGGAATGTGAGCCTCCGGGACGACGGTATTGATGAGTCCGTTCTTGTGACTTTCCCATGGGTCTGTTCCTCTCCGGAACACGACAACTCTAGCCTTTCTCACTCCGAGCCCGTTCTGTAGCGCTCCGATGGTCCTGCAGATACCGGTAGTATTGCAGCTCACGACCCGCGTGGCGTTCTTGTCTAGATTCTCAGCGTAGTTGCACTGGGCTACGAATGATGATCCTGTGAGATCGTGTTTCTCGCCGCCCTGAAAGACGGATTTTACGCCGAGTTTGTCGTATTGCGCCTTGTTCTTTGCGCCTAGTCCTGCGGGGGTGCAGTCGATCATAACATCGACTTTTTTGATCAGATCGTCTAGAATTCCTGAAACCTCTATTCCCGCCTTCTTCATATCCGGAAGCTTCTCGGGAATGGAGCAGTAAATCGCGAAATCCTTCTTCTGCCCCATCTTCACACGATAGTCTGCGACGACATCGGAGACGCCAATGAGTTTCATGTCTTTCTGCTTCGACACGGCCTCGGCAACACGCTTGCCGATGACACCGAACCCGTTCACTCCCACTTTGGCCGCTGGCTTAGGCATTCCAACACGTCAGGTCCAGTGGACGAGGATGGTTTCTTTTAGACATAACTCTGCCCCTCTCTGTTTACTCTATTTCATTGTGAAGAGCTGTTAATCAAGTTGGAAGATCTCGGTTTCCCCCCGAGTAAATATAAGAATTGCACACGAAGAGTCGAGCCAGGCCTAAGTTCCTTTGACACTTAGCAAGCTCTTGAGGAAGCGGAGGAATGTGTACGGGTTCGAATCAAGAGCCATCCCAGACAAATCCCTTGTGAGAATTCTTGAGGACGCAAGACACGTCCCGAGCGCAGGCTTCACCCAAGACTTCGAATTTATCGTCGTCAAAGATCCGATGATAAGGAGAGAGCTTGCAACAGCAGGGCATCAGCCGGAATACACGTCAGAAGGCCTCGCGATATCAGATTTTATTTCGAGGGCTCCGGTCATCGTCGTCCCGTGTGGAAACAAGAAGAGGTTTGAAGCGAAGTATGGCAGAGCTGAACAAAATGCCAGGCTTCCATGGTGGCTCATAGACGCAGGCTTCGCATCATTTGCTCTCATATTGTCAGCCTTCGAACATGGATTGGTTGCGTCATTTCTAGGAGCACTCGACGATGAAAAAGTGCGGCAGATTCTGAACCTTCCGATTGACGGTTCAATTGTTCCGCTAGCACTCGTGCCGATCGGATACAAAGATCCTGGAGAAGAGGTCTTGTGGACACAGAGGTCCCGTAAGGCTGTTCGTGATAGAAGAGGTCTCGCCGATTTGGTCCATTGGAACGGGTGGTGACGACCTATGATTCAACTATGTTCGCTAACAGAAGTTCTCTGTGAGGCATATCCGAATGAACGCTTTAGACATAACTAGCAATACGGTTAGTCGTTGGGTCTGGAGACGGGCTTTAATACTAGCGCAGGGGCTCTTACGCTCTCAAGCTTTACCGCTTACAAATCGAAAAGAGAAGGTATCAGAAAGAAGGTAGTGAATTATGGAGGTTAAACTTTCATGGTTGAACAGTCACAGTACGCTACGACTACAAAATACATAGTAAAAGCACACTTCGACGTTCAAGGAGTCGTCGAAAAGCCTGACGTTGTCGGCGCAGTTTTCGGACAGACAGAGGGACTCTTTGGACCCGATCTAGACCTTAGAGAACTACAAAAATCAGGAAGAATAGGACGAATCGAGATCAACCTCGACTCCAAACGCGACAAGACAACAGGATCCATCGTAATACCCTCATCCCTAGACAAAGTCTCGACCGCCATTATCGCTGCTGCTATCGAGAGCGTTGACAGGATCGGCCCCTGCGAAGCCAAGATTACTCTAGAAAAGGTCGAGGATGTTCGCGAGGAAAAGAGAAACGCCATCCTAACCAAAGCGAAAGACATTCTTCGCAAATGGGTAGTCGAATCATCTCCCAGCACCGAAGAGGTCGTCAAAGAAGTCGCATCCTCTCTAAGAGGCGTGGATCTCATCGAGTACGGTCCCGAGAAGCTGCCCGCCGGCCCGGAGGTCGAGAGCGGCTCACTGATAGTGGTTGAAGGCAGAGCGGACGTAATTCTTCTGATGAAGGTCGGGATCAAGAACGTGGTCGCGCTCAATGGGACGAAGGTCCCTGATACAATCATCAAGCTCACCAAGGACAAGGAAGTGACAGCGTTCCTCGACGGGGACAGAGCCGGAGACCTGATTCTCAAAGAGCTACAGCAGGTCGCAGACATAGACTATGTCGCGCGTGCGCCCTTCGGGAAAGAGGTCGAGGAGCTTACCCCTAAGGAGATAATGAAAGCTCTCCGAGAAAGAGTTCCAATCAACCTCGCTCGACCGA
>VBAY01000029.1 GCA_005883085.1 Candidatus Bathyarchaeota archaeon | reverse complement strand
TCACCAGGGCCTCTTGTCCCTTTGGGACTTGGTCTTCAAGATCAGAGGGCTGTAAAGTTTAGAAACATCCGTCGGATACCGCGAAACTCGACTGTCAATGGTCAACCAGGGCGAAAAGGCTCCAAACTTCACACTCCCAGACACTGATCGAAAACCTCGCAGCCTTAACGAGTTTCTCAAACCCAACGGCGCAACACTGCTCACCTTCTTTCCAGGGGCATTCACGACCGTATGTACCCGTGAAATGTGCACTTTGCGTGATAACATGCAGGACCTGAACAAGATCAACGCACAGGTCGTAGGAATAAGCGTCAACGATCCATTCACGAACAAAGCCTTTGCGCAGAACAACAATCTCAACTTCCCAATTCTCAGCGACTACAATAGAGAGGTTGTGAAACTCTACAACGTGTACCACGAAAACTTCGGCAACCTCAAAGGATACACAGCTGCAAAAAGATCAGTGTTCATACTAGATCACAATGGAGTCGTTGTCTACAAATGGGTCAGTGATGACCCTAGCAAGGAACCGAACTATGAAGAGCTAAAGAAAGCAGCTGCAAAAACAACCTAAGACAACCGTTCACGACCGCTGAGTCGAGCGGGCTCTTCTTTCTCAAGCCAACGATTCTAGAATCTTCAATGCCCTAGAAGCGTTGTCTCCGTTTTCGTCGTGGCGTAGGTAGACGTAGATTGACTCTTTTCCCTTGCTCGTTTCTTTGATCTTCCCGATCCAATCATCAATCATTTTCGCATCGTACGATTCTCTTCGCAGCCTGAAATACGGCGTCTTCCCCGTTACTTTGAAGACTGGTTTCATATCCTCTGTCTCTGCGATGCAGAAGTCAGCATCATGTTTCTCAAGAGTAGTATAGGTGTGATCGTTCAGCCAGGATTCATGTCTGAACTCGAACACTTTCTCTCCAATCTTGGAAGTCTTCGCGAGAAAATCCTCCAGAAGGTTCAAGTCTTGTTTCGAGTAGGGTGGAAGTTGAAACAGAACCGGACCTTTCTTCTCTCCTAGAGATCTCAGTGTCACTCCGAGTCTCTCCGCGGCCTCAACCGATCCCTTCCCGAGCTTCAGAATGTGAGTAATCTGTCTCGGGGCTTTGAACGAGAACCTGAAATTATCTCCAGTTCGGCTGGCCCATGACTTTACCATCGCGGAATTGGGAGGGGCGTAGAAAGAACTGTTGATCTCTACGCTGTTGAGTCGTTGAGAATAATAGGACAGGAAGTCCTCACTCTTCAGATTACCCGGGTAGAAGTTTCCTTTCCATCCAGCATAACTGAACCCTGAGACGCCTACCATCGCTCTTGCCTTCATTCCGACCTCTCCCTCGGGAGTCGAAGCCCGGAAAGGTTTCTAAGGCCTTGCTCATCCCAATCCGCTATGCCTTCATCCCCTACAACCCTTGACTCAGTCGGACTTCCGTTAGGCGCGTCCGCGGTCGATTTTCAACTGAAAGGAGTCGATGGCAAGACTCACAGCCTGAACAGCCTCTCTGACAGTAAAGCGGTGGTTGTTGTTTTCAGTTGCAATCATTGCCCTTACGTGCAGGCCTACGAAGACCGGATGGTTCAGATCCAGAAGGACTATTCACCTAAAGGAGTTACCCTAGTGGCGATAAACAGCAACGACGATACCGGATATCCGGAAGACAGCTATCCAAACATGATCAAGAGGGCAGAGGAACGCGGCTTCAACTTTCCCTACCTGAGAGACGACACACAGGAGATCGCCAGGAAATATGGCGCAATTTGTACACCGCACGTTTTCGCGTTTGACCAGCAACGCCGCCTTCAATACAAGGGTAGAATTGATGACAATCGAAACCCGGAATCAGTGAAGACCAAAGATCTAAGAAACGCCTTAGACGCAATCCTCGCAGGCCACAAGCCTTCCGTTCAAGAGACAAGACCTTTCGGTTGTTCAGTCAAGTGGAAAAACTGAATCGTCCCGGAACTACACTCTGTACTTTTGGCCTTTAATATTACTCCCATGCCCTAGTGGGATGATAGCATGGGCAAGAGAAAGGTCCTCAGCGAGGCCAACCTCAGCGAGATGCTCACACCTGGTCCAGGCCAGCTTTATGGGACTGTAAAGAATCTCCTTGGCTACGACAGGGTACTCGTCGAGTGCGCTGACGGCGTCACCCGAGTTTGTCGAATCCGCGGTAAAATGAAGCGCCGTGTCTGGATAAAGATGGGCGATACTGTACTAGTCGCTCCTTGGGATTTCCAGCCAGAGCGCGGTGACATTATGTTCCGGTACACTCAGGGCCAAGTTGAATCTCTCCGAAGATCAGGCCAGCTCAAGGTCTAGAAATACGAAGTTCCGAAGCTCTTAGCTCCATGGCATCCGCCCCTAGCTTGGATGAGCTCCGAAATATCTGGACTCCGCAAGAAAAAAGGGGAACAATTCGAGAGCAGCAGGACACGGAAACGTGCTATAGTGTTTGTATGTTTCTGAAGAAAAGCGCGTTGGGCGAGTTACATTCCGTGTTTGTCTTTAGTATGCTGGTTCAAAGCTGCTTCAGAGCCGAACTTAGCACCGCACTTTGCGCACGTGAACTTTCCCGTTGTGGTTGCACCTACGCTGGTTGTCTTCATCATTGCGCCTAAGGCTGCGATGACGATTCCGACGACAGCAACGCCGATGGCGCCGTAGACTCGAGTTCTAGGTACGAATCCGTAGTAAGCGGCTCCGCCTATTCCTGCTATCAGCAGGATTACGCCGAGTATCACCATGTACATTTTCATTCTTCGATCAGAAGGATTCGGGTTGATGTTTCCCATTTAAGCCATATTAAACGAGGAATCGAGAAGGCTAGGACCAGCCTCGCTTCTTTGGGTGTCCCTGTTAGGCCACAAAGTGGCCTTCTGATGAATCGGAGTTTACTTTTCGTACTACGAGTAAGTAAAAAATGATTCCGAAGGAGTAATGTGCCGGGAATCGGTCTTTTTTGGCTGAAAAATTCGTAAATCACTGTCCAAGTCTTGAACAAAAACAGGTTTTCATACCCGATTCTGACTCGCGCCCGACTTCGAAGAAGAATGGCAACAGAAACGTATAGGCATGCAATGACCACAGCCTTCAAGAACTGGCACAGCCTCGCCGTTGGCGCTGTACTACTCGCTTTCAGTGTCTTCCTAACCTCAACTGCATTCGCTTCTCTCAAAACGGCTCAGACAGCTCTCCAAGGATGGGCGATGCTCGTCATCGCAGGCTACGCATTCGTATCTGCAATATTCCTCGGTGCATCACCGCTATCGGAGAACAGTACTCTGACGGAGAGCTTCCCTGGCGTCTTCGACCACTTCAAGAGCTTCATAGTAGGCGGACTATTCTACGCCATCGGCAACTTTCTAGTGACGGTCGAAGCAGCCAGCCTAGGAGCACCAGAACAAGTGTTGACTCTTGCCGCAGCCCTCATTGTAGGGGGAGCCCTGACACTTGTCGCCGTGCTCGTTGCAGTGGCAGCAGCCTTCGTCAGGCCAAGAAAGTAGACTAAGAAAATGCTGCACCCATGAACATCCCCACTTTTTTTGGAGTTAGACCTGTTCAGAGTAGCGTTCCTCCATGAAGGCTTAACTAAGATCACAGCAAGGTAGGGGCTGGGGCTAAGGGCCAATGCCCATTGAAAAAAAGCAGCTTTCCAAGAAAGACATCGAAAAATTCGATCCAACTCCCCTCTACGTCTACACTGCGAAGGATGCGCTGAATCGTGTCACGGTCTTGAAAGAAGCGAACAAGGACGCATATCTCATAGCCGGCCGGTACTCAGGCTACAACAACGACCACCGGCTCTACAACCCGCTCACCGAGGAAGAGAGCAAAGAGGTCGAAAAACTTGTCCGAATCGGCAGAAAGGACGCGACTATCAGTTTCCTCTGAGTCGTGCCCGGCATAGATATTTCTACATGACGAGGTGGGTCAGGAGAGCATGAGTCCTCTCGAAGAGCTCGCCCTTCTCATCTCCGAAAAAGGCCGTCGGATATTAGTTGCGCAAAGCCCTGTCGACCTGAAAACCCTTCAAGGAGAAAACTCCGTCTATATTCTCCAGCTTCCTGAGGACTCTCACGCTGCTGGAGGTCGAGCTGGCGGATTTGGCGAGAGACGCGTCGAGAAAATCTACTGCTTCCACTACCAGAACGGTGCATGTCGTAAGCTCTTCGAAGTCGAGTCTCCTGAGAAATTGGAGAGGTTCGAGCTTCCCTATCACGCCGCAGGCACACCTGTGATACTTCCCGACGGTTCCGAGAGAGTCATGTCGGGAGTAATAGATCCGGAATTTGTCGAATCCTACAGACAAGTCGTCTAGATTTTCCGGTAAGAGAGTAAATCGCTAGAGCGCCGCGGATCCTGCGGTTTTCGATAACAAGATGTAGATCGTGGATTGAGTCGAAGGTCTCGTAAGTCGCTTCTCCAAGGCCTGCTTC
>VBAY01000028.1 GCA_005883085.1 Candidatus Bathyarchaeota archaeon | reverse complement strand
GGGCCTTGAAAGCTGAATACGAGATGCTTGGAATCAGGGCTCCAATCCATTAGGTTGCGCCCCGCAACTACTGGAGACTCAAAAGCACCTAGGGGAAGCCCGTCAACTAGAAAATCCTCTTTCTTCTCTAGGTCGTAAATATGCAATCTGCTCGCTCCGTCAACGTTCCGGAAGTATGCTAGCAAGCGGGTGTCAGGCGAGACGCTGCCACCTACCGCGTCCCAGTCCTCTTCGATCAGGTAATCCAAGTGCCCGGTTCCAACATCGATGGTCGCGGGTTGGAGGAATTCCCGGTCTTTGTTGGTCATAACATACAGCGTACTCATATCTTTGGCGTGGCCCGCGTAGTCAAAGCTGGCTTCACCGGAGTGCTTGGTGAGATGGGCGGTCTCGGCTGTCTCGGGCCAGAGTAAGTAGAGATCACTATCTAGATTGGTGTTTGCCTTTGTGAAAAGTATTCGATCTTTGTCTACCCAGTCCAAGGGATAGTTCGTAGCGTCGTTCTGGTAGACGAGATTCTTCTCTCCGCTCGCAACACCGCACGTGTAGATGTCGAAGAATTTTTCATCTCTCTCGTTTGATGCATAGCACACTGACTCACCGCTGGGAGAGAAGGAGCCAAAGACACGGATCCAATCATCTCCAACGGTCAATTTCTTTGCCGCGAGATTTTCCATGTCCAACGTCCATACTTGGTGCCTCTCCCCGCCCCCAGGGTCCATTGAGAGTCCTATGTTTTTGCCGGTCGGCGAAAAGACGGCTGAAGAAACGCGCTCATTGAAAAGTGTCAACTGGGCCATTCGACTGGTTGCAAGGTCTAGAATCCAGACCTGTGGGACCCCGGTGATGTCGCTGATGAACGAGACATGCTGACCGTCAGGTGTGAAGCTCGGTCCATAGGCTATACGAACGCTAGAGTATCGATCGAAACCATACCTCGGGTGGCTTGAGGACATATTCGGGATGGGTTTCTCTCTGGCTGCCCTTATAATGGCTTGAGGCTCTGGTCACCTAGAATCTCAGGGAACACACCTCTGTTTTCCTAGACGCTCGTGATGGTGGGTCGGAGCATGATATGGAGGTTTTCCAGGTGACTAGGAGAAGGCCGCACTTGCACGAATGAACGGTTTCGCGATACCTCGTGTTCGACACGTCTCCGAGCATGCTCCTCTTTTTCCTGCATCTTGGGGCAACTCGTTGGTTCCGCTCACCCCTGGCCAGTGTTTCTCGCTCAGCTGTTCTTCTAGGGGAGGCGGTTTGAGCAATCTGCAGATTGATTCCGCAGAGTGTAGGGTCTGCGGCGAGAACGATTATTTTGTGGACGAATTTTTTGGCCCTTCAGCGAGGAAGTTCTGGAAGGCTGGGTTTTCGGGCAATAATCCGTGGGCTTCTTACGCCACGATGTTTCAGTTGGCAAGAAGACAACTTGGGAACTGTCGGGTGTATGGCGGTCTTTTCTATTCTCTAGCCAAAGGGTGTCCACTTGGAAAGGATGAGAAAAAGAAGGGGATGAGAAAGATGGCCAGTCTACTGGGTTATTGTGGCGGTGTAGATGTTCTGGTCTCTGTTGCCGGTATTATTTGCCTCGACACTTGGAGTGCTAAGGTTGGGGTCTGTGAAAATCACGTTCCGGTTGTCCGTCCAGACAATGTGGACTGTGTTGCTGACTGAGGCTATTCCGATGTAGTCGCCGTGGAAAGGTAACGTGCCGCTGACGAACATTGGCCAGTTGGCGTTGCTGGTAACGTCTGTGACCTTGACAGCGGTCCAGCTTGATCCGCCGTTGGTTGAGAAGCTGTAGTACACGTCAATGAGTGCTTGTGGGCCCGGTCCTCCGGCGTTGAGGGCTAGGGACGGCTGATTGTTGTCTGCCGGGGTGGGGTCGTTGATATCCGTGTAGTAGGCCACGTCGATTCGGCCGGCTACTGTAGAGATGGCTGGGAAGACCTCGTCATGGTCCTGCCCGCTTTGGACGTTGTTGGCTGTGATGTTGGTCAGTGTGAAGGTGGAGCCGCCGTCCATTGACTTGGCCACGAACACATCAGAGTCGATATTCGCCAGAATCACATTGCCGGAGCTGTCAAAGTTCGGAGCGGGGTTGGTGTCCGCGAAGTAGGTAACGTAGACGTTTCCCGATGGGTCGACTGCTGGCTGTTGTGTCCGGGCTGTTCTGAAGCCGAAGACTCCGCAACAGTCTCTTTGACCATTGTTTCTGGGAACAGCGCTGAAGCTTGCGACCTGGACGGCTTTGCTGAAGTGTATGCCACCGTCGGTCGACTTGACCAGCGAGACTCCGGTGGCTGTGGGCTGGAATTGGCCGCCGCTTGCGAAGGTAACCCATGTTACGTAGATTGTTCCGTCAGGAGCCGTGGCGATGCCGCAGTCTTGGTTGAGGATGCTGCCTTGCTGGCCGCGGTCGGAGACGATATGGGGTGAGGAGTAAGATTGTCCACCATCGGAGGAGAAGGAAAACATTATCCTGTCTCCGCCGAAGAGGCTCGTGGGCGGTGGGGCTGAGCCTATGAACCCGGTCCAACAAGTATAGACCCGACCTGCGAATGGCGATCCAGCTTGGGTGTCGACGGCGAGGAAGTCCTTGTCGTCGAAGACTCCGAGGGAGTTCCCGTTGAAGTCAACCGTTGTTGTGGAGCTGTAGGTTGCGCCGTCCGAGGTGTACTTGGCCACGAACACTCCATTCTCTTGTAATGGTCCGGGAGTGTCGGGAAAGCCACCTGCGTTGAAGGCTATGAACGAGTAGTAGAGGTTGCCGTTAAGGTCGAAAGCCATGATTGGGTCCGAGGCGCCGGCCAGCCCATGTGCTGGTGAGGCTAGACCCTGGGGAGTATTGTCGCCAGGGAAACCTGGTACCAGATCGTTCGTCCAGGCTCCTCCTCCGTTCGTTGACCGGTAGTATCCCATCCAGATGCTCGTCGGGACGCCGACCGGGAGGAAGCGGGAGCGTCGGTAATCGTTGGCGCCCGTGACAAGGACGTTGGTGTTCGCGGGATCTATTGTTATCCAAGGTTCGTTCTGTTGCAGATGGTTCTGGTCGCCGCTGTTGAGGCTTCCAGGCTGTATCACGTTCACGTTCGCGCTGACGGTAAGGGCTGATGCAGGTAGGATGCCCGAGGTTGTTAGGAGCACGAAAGCGAGTGCGAGGGGAATTGCCTTGATTACATCACGTTGCATAGAAATCTTCGAAATCTGCTACACAGGTAGAAAGTAGAAAAGTCTTCCGCTCGTATCATGCTTCCGCTACATGTGGCCTGCCCTAGATATTGAGAATGAAACTGGGGAGCCCTGCCGTCATGCTCTCGTGCAATGCATGGGCCGCCTGATTCGTGGCGTGGGACGGGCGAGGGGATGCCAAGGTTTTTCAGCGTGAAAGCTTGAAGTCGCGGTCCTTGGGCTTGGTGGGAGAAATTTGCAGAAATCTATTGTGAAGCAGGATGCTAGTAGCTGGGCGCGCATTGAACAGGTCACTGTCAAGTGCTCACCTCAGAAGGCAAAGGTTGACGACAGTCTCGCGTTTACTGTGGGTTTCCGTCTTGACGGTGTCGTCCGTCGAAACTTTCATCAGAAGTTCTGGGAGGCCGCCTACGACCAGCACGATGGCGGACTACGGATGGCTTTCAGAGTTGAACTGCGCAAATCGGGTGTCCGATTACTCGCGAAGCCATTGAAGGAAGAGAAGTTTGTGCGGAGAGCAGTGTTCTTCTGGACGCGGAACCCAGAGATTCCTCACCGTGTCTGGATGACAGTGGCGACGGAGTTCGAGACTATTCTTTACCCGAAGACAGAAGAGGAAGCGAGAGAGATGATGTTCAATGTTACGCGGAGCTTCGAGTTGCCGGCGAGCGCACTTGGGAAAGGCAATCACAATCTGGGAGCCAGCGTGAGCGCCAAGTGGGGCAAGCACGTCTTTACTGAGCGGGGAGAGGCGTCCGGTAAGTCGCCTTCTCTGAAGATTCAGATTGCCTGAATTTTTTCGGGGAACTTTTCCGAAACAAAAGCGTCATCTTTATGTGGCTAGATCATCGGAGACGACGACGTAGGCGGATCGCACGTTGGCAAAGTATGACGGGATAAAAGGACAAGAGATCTTGGAGATTGAAGAGGGGGAGAATGAAGTGACCATCATTCTCAGAGACAATCGCTACCTATTCGTCAAAGTCGTCGACGGAAAGCTTGCTACAACCTCGGTACCAGAGTAGACTGTACAAATCAGTCAATGATTATAGAAAAATTCCCTTAGACTTTGAGGACTATCTTT
>VBAY01000050.1 GCA_005883085.1 Candidatus Bathyarchaeota archaeon | reverse complement strand
GTTGGTGAGCCTGGCATGACTGGAAAAAAGGCCAATCGAGAGAATCAGTTGAACGATTACTTCCGCAGGCGATGTTGCAATTACGAGAATTTCACCTGTGACCGGGTCTGGGAGTGCGCGGTGTGCGCCCGACAGTCCGTGAAGGTTGAGCCAATAATGGACGAAATTGGGTCGACTACTGTGACTTCTCGGAGGAGGTGAGTTGAATGGAGACATTGCGGGAGGAAGAGGTTCTACGACTTGAAGAGGTGCTTCTGAAAAAGATGGAAGAGAGGCTTACTCCTTTGATGGAACAGGCTGCACGAGACGCCGCGCGATCAGCGATGCAAAGGCTGCGGTTGGACATGATGGCTCACATCAGCAGACATGAGGAGACTATACAGCGACTCGCCAAGGCTGCACTGGCTGAAAACCATATTCCTAGATAGGCATCTGTTTCCTATCCACAACCGATGAAGGTAGCGCTTGCTCAGTGGTTACTAGGCAAGATTGAGCGATTCCCTGCTGGGCAGTAGGAGAGATCCATTTTTCTCTAGGCATTCTTGCACGTCGGGCAAAGCGGAATCTTGTTTACGATCCCCTTGGTCACAACGCAATCCGTGCAAAGGTGCTTGCGGCAGGAGCTGCAAGTTCTCTCATGCTCAGTACAAACCGTCCCACCACAGACTTCGCATATCGCCCTGGACTTTTGATCACAGAAAGAACACATCTGAGTATCGTCCCAGATCATCTTTCCCGTAGCCGCCTGAAGGATCTTTCGATAGGACTTGCCCATAGCAAGCATCTCTACGGTTACTATGGGAACATGGAGCAATTGAACCCCCGTTACGGTTGCATTGCCATGACCGCTCACCGCATCCTTGGTTTTAGATCGAACCATGTCCTCAGTTACCGCTGCTGGCGCAACGGTAACAGTGTTCTTCATCTCAAGTTCAGGAGGCAGCTTCGGCATGGAACCTGTTGACGGCTCGATCTCCAGACAATCAACAAAGAACCCAGTTGATGGAAGATCGGCCATGTGTCCCTCGAAGAGACCTGCGTCGCATACTCGACCGTCTACACCGTCAAACACGAGAACTCCCACTGCCAGTTTTTTCTGTTGATTATCGATCTGGAAATTGGAAAAGAAGTACGGTCGAAACTCAAGTCTTGGCATAGAGGATAGCTTGAGGAAAGTGCCGTTGGCTAAGCCATGAGCCAAGAGGCGAGATGCCGCTGCTCTCGCGACCGGTAGCGTTCCCGGAACTCTGTGTCTCTCTGGGGCTTTGATATTTTCTACCCTCTCCTTCAGCTTAGCCAGATCCCAAAGCTCGACGCCAAGCTTGCGAGCCATGAATTCGGCGTTGCCCCCGAACCCTTTTGGAGAAACGTAGATTCCGCTCTGAATTCCCAGGCTTTTCAAGCGGGCCGCGAACTTCTCGACTTCCCCTCCCTCAACTTGAGTGGATCCTTCCCAGCATTCGAAGGCGACTTTCTGTATCTTTTTACCCTTCTTCCGGGACGCGAGAATGTCCACAAAGTGGCTCGGCGAATCCCCTGTCTGTGCGTTCTTCTCAACTTCGAATCCCTCGACCCGGCAAACGTCACAGACCATGTCCACCACGAAATTGCCCGATTCCGTTCTTGTATCTGTGGCCATGTAAGACCCGCGTTTGTCCAATTCGAAGGCGTCAAAGTCGCGGAATAAGCGTGGTGTAACTTGCCAACGTTGCTAAGCGAGGCTGAGCAAGACACAATAGTGACGGATACGAAACCGTATCCATGGAGAATTCTGAGATCCCCAAGGGTTGGCACGAGGGGACACGTGCGGTTATCGAGGAAATACTTCGTGATAGAATACTCTTCGCACTTTTGCAGCGCAGTAATCTGACGAAAGCACAGTTCGAAACGCTTCTGGTAGACCAGCTTGGACATGATATGGCGAATAAACGCCTAACACGCAGCGATATGGCTCGGTTGCGGCGAGATGAGAAGGGGATCAGCCGCGGATCCTTCAATAGAACTCTGAGGCAGGCGCGAGAGAACGTTGTGGAGGCGATTCATACTGTTCTGCTTCTCGGCTACAGCGGCCTAACAGAATCTCCGAGTATCGCCCCTTTCTTAGAAGCTTCGGAGCGCCTCAAAAGTCAAACCTCTCAGCTACGGGATGCCGCGCAAAATGAGCCCGAGGTCTATCGGAGAACCGTGGATTCTATAATCGACGATCTTGAGCAGGCGTTCAGAGCGATGTTTGGAAGAAACCGTGATATGTGACATCACGTGAGTGATTATGTATCACGCATATCACGCTCATCATGCGTACTCGAACCGCCCGGAGACTATTCACTATGTCGAGCGTGGGTCTGGCGTGTCTTGTCATGTGTTTGACGTCATGATGCAACAGGAAAGTCACGTTTCCGTCACTTGTGATGAGAACACAGCGAGGCTCGCGTCACAGGAGTTAGTGTTAAATGCATTTGAGCCCCTTACCGTGACGTCACACATCCAACTGGCGTGATATCACAGAATTGTTTGGGAGAGGGAGACGGTCAAGCGAAACTGGGACCAAGGGTTTCATTGAAAACCAGGACGTTGCGAAGCTGTTCTTCGACTCATTCTCTACGAGGCTCAGCTCTTTTGAAGGGAGCTTGAAGGACTTGGCTATTGAGTTTGAAAGGCTAAAGATTTCGAGCGATCAGTCCAAGCTCTCCGATCTGGTTTTGCTTGAGCGGCTGCAAAGAACGGAGAAGCTTCTGGGAGAGTCGTTGAACTGGATTAAGGAGGTCGCTGATGCGGTTCTTCGTGCTCCGTCAACAATCTCGACGGCAACGAAGGGAGTCGAGGAGTTATCGGAACCCGTGAGACCAGGTGACCAGTCAACCATGACTCGATCTCCGATCCGGACGGATCCTTCCCTTGTACAGCCGGGTTCATTGAACTCGATAACGACTCCCACTGAGCTTCAGGTGCTTACTCTTTTGGCGGATGAGGGGCCGAAGTCGGCACCAGAAATAGGGAGAATTGTGGAACGATCCAGGGAGCATACGGCTCGTTTGATGAAAAAGCTCTTTGATGAGGGATATGTTCGAAGAGACCAGACTCGGATCCCGTTTCGATACTCAACTGTGGAGCGTGTGAAGCAAAGCCTTACGAAGGCTGAAGAGAAGGAGCAGGAGCGAGAGATTGTTTCTGCTCATCAAGCTTGACCCGGTACGCTAAACCAAGTTTTTCCTGTTGTCTCTCAAGGACCCCTCGATCTGTTAGCCTTGTAAGATAGGTGGACACTGTGCTCAAGGGTATCTTTTCTCTGAAGGTGGTCTCGAACATCTTTCTCGCTTCACGTGACGTGAAGCTTCTTCCTTTCAGCTGTGATATGATTGTGCTGGCTAGCCTGTCGAATTTTCTGGGAGACAGTCCGAGGGCCGTGGCGGACGTTTGAGACGTGCCGGACATTAACTCAACGAGGTCCAATATTCTAGCCACCTTCTCCTTGGTCACAGGGCCGTCGATCGCGATGGAGTGTCGGACTCCTTCTCGGTCGTAGAATTCTACCTTTAATCGTCGTGGTCTCATCTTTGTTCCTCGAGAACTGTGGGTTTCACAGTTCGCAGTTCACATGTAGAAAAGGTTCACTCATCGTTGTTCATGCGATGTGTGAACATGCTTTACTGGTAATCCTGTTGTCTTCCACGGGCTCCAGTGGAAATGAAGGGGTCTATGAACGACTTCACTGGTAGTGAAGCCGTTCTAGGGCAAGATCGCGAAACAGGCCACAGGATAGGCTGTGCTTGGAGTGAGAGTAGTGATTCTACAGGTTGTGAGATCTGCTCAAGGGTTTTTGGAGCTCGGCATGTCGGCGGGTTTGTCGGGTCCTGCTTGCGTAGGCGTGGGTGATGGTGTGTTTTGAGGTTTTTTGGGGGCGTTGACCCAGGGCTCGGGGTTCCTCTTCCGATGTCTGCTGACAAGTTTCAGGGTTTCAATGATTGGTGTGAGTAGAAGAGGGAGAAGGAGGAGGTAGGAGTAGGGTTGGAGGTCGGTGAACGTTCTTGTGAACTGTGTCCAGGGTCCGCTTGATGACGAGATAAGAGGATTGTCGGTGGTAACCGTGTATCGGATCTGCGTTCCGTTCGGTGCTTGCCAGACAAACTCGATGGTTGCCGGCGATAGAACGTAGGTTCCGCTACTTTTTGTTGTTGCTGTATAGCTGAGGAATTGTGTCTGGCCCGGAGGGAAGCTGGCGAACTGGCCGGTTTGTACGCCGCCGGGCGAGATCTGGAGCGTCTTCTGGTATGAGGATGACGCCTCGTCATCGGTGACATTGAGGTTTGTGACGGTGACGTTGTCGAAGTTCTGTATCATAACAACGACATTATGGCTCGTCCCTAGAGGTCCGCTGGAGGGGTTCACCGTTTTCTGTACGGTTATGTTTGGGGCGAATGGATAGGTGAAGTTCGCCGCAAAATCTGATCTCGCTGTAATGGTGGCATTGTAGATGTATGTCGAGGTGAAGTTGTCGTAGACAGGGTTGTAGGGAGGTGTCAGGCCAAGTGGGCTGTAGAGAACTGTTCCTCGTTGGAAGCTGATGGAGACGATGGAGGCGTTTGAGTTGGTGTCTTCGACGATTCCGGTCTGGAATCCGAGTAGTGTTTTCAGGCTGAGATAGTGTTGTCCTGCTTTGTAGAATTGGCGTGGGAATTGGGTGTTGAGGATGAAGCTGAAGGCTTGGGTGGGCGTTTTGTTGAGTGGGGCTGGGAGGCTTATGCTTGCGAGGCCTATTGCCGCGAAGTATTGTAGGGTTTGGAGATTGGCTGGTTTGATGAGGGTGGAGAAGCTTGGGCTGGGTAGAAGGCCGAGGACTCGTGTGAGGGCGTCGTTGTTTGTGAGTTCAGGGTTTGGCGCGTAGATTGTGATTGTCCCTGGCCCGTAAGAAAGGGCGAAGACCTTAGTGAAGATTACACCTAGAGCTTGGGAGAACTGCGCCGCAACGAGGTCGGATTCCGCGTGGGTTGTACCAGGGTCTCCTGTGTAGAATGTGATGAGGGCGGGTTGTGAGAGTAATCCGAAGATGAAACTTGGGATTCCGAAAGTGGGTCCAGTGTCGAGGGATTGCGAGTAATTGTTGTTGATTATGAAGAGGGAGAGATTGTTTTCGGCGTAGTTGTTGTCGAGGACAAGACCTTTGCTTGAGAGGTCGAGGTTTGTCATTCGTAGGCTGGCGTTGGGGGCGCCGAGCATGTCCAGTCCGATTGCCAGGTTTTGCTGGTAGGGTCCGCTTGGTGGTGCTTGGGTGATTGTTGAGAGCTGGGTCGTGTGCGGAGTTGGGATGAGAAGGAGGATTGCGAGTGCGAGTAGGAGGGTTCCTTTTTTCGGAAGGTCGCCGTTCTGGGGCAGAGCTGGTTTCTTTGTCTTGATCATTTTCCAGAATGTCTTGAGGATGAAAACGTCTCCTTGCCAGAAGAGGGAGGCGGCTCGACCGGATATTGTGGCTGCAGCGAAGACGAGGCCAGCGTTTCTTATCATGGTGAGTATGACGTCTTGGATGACCATCTGGCTTGTTGGCGACGAGCTTTGGATGAGGATCGGGATGATGTCGCCTGCTACGGGTCCTGTGGTCGCGCTTATGATCGAGAAGCCTGGTGGTGGTGGCGGAAGGCTGGAGAGTGTTGAGAGGTTGACGTTCTGGTAGATTGCGAGGGCTGCGAGTCCTAGTGCTCCGAGGGTTGAGAGGTATACTGTCATGCCGACGAGGAAGCCTCGTCTGATTTTTCCGCCGGCGATTAGGCCGCCGAGGAATCCTGCGAAGGTCCAGAGGTAGAGTAGTGGTGGGTAGGTTAGTGGGTTGGTGAAGACGAGGAATAGGGCGACGATCATCGTGTTGAAGTGGACGCCTAGGACTGGTGAGAGCCAGTCGCTTACTTCTCGGAGGCCTGGTGATAGCTGGGTGTAGCCGATGTAGAGGACTAGGAGGTATGCTGCGATCCATCCGAGGTAGCGGCCCAGGAAGATGCCCTCGCTTGGGTGTGGGAGGAGGTAGACCGTTCTGGGATCGTCTGGTGTCCGTTTGACCATGACGTTGCCTATGCGGGTGTAGAGGTAGATGTAGAGTAGGCCGGGTATGATGCCGCCGACTATGAATCCTAGGATAGCAGTGGCGAATGTGCTACGGCGTGCTTTTTCGAATTGTCGCTCTGCGATCTCTTCCCTTATCCTGCTGCCTTTGCGTGAGACGATGGCGGAGCCGATTGCGAGGACGAGCAGTGCGACTGGTATGGTCTGGTAGGCGAGGAGGCCGGGGACCCATGTGGGGAGGGTGGCTATGATCAGGGTGGTGAATAGTATTCCGACAGCGCGTGTGATGCTGATGGAGATTTGGGCGACGGTGGAGGCTCGCCGGATCTGGACTGGCGCGTCTTTCAGGGCCATGTAGGGCAGAGGCTGGGCCACGCGTCCCTCATCTCGAGGAGAACGGTGCTGGGAATGAGGGAAGAAAGGGGTTCTGATACCCGGGTTTGCTGTCCGGAAGCGTGGGCTGTGTAAGGGTCTGGTGGGTTTCGTGGATGGCGCGGCGCGAGACCTGAGTAGGCCCCCCGGGGGCCCTAGAAATTCGAGATTACCATTTTCAGAACCGATTTCAGGATTCTAAATTTCGGAGCCGATTTAGGGAACTAGTTTCAGGACCCGATTTCAAACGGTGTTTTCAAATACTGGTTTCAGAAGTTGGTTCGCAAATTGCTGGTCTTCATTATGCGGGTCAAAAGTTGGAGGATTCTTGCTGTACGATCACATTCGTAAGGGTCGAGGGAAACGCTCGCGTTGCACGGGAGACCCTAGGGTTCCATTTTTTCTCGGAGAGGGTTCCTGCCTGGGGTGGATTATGGGCTTGTTTCTTAGAGACGGGCTTGTTATCGCTTGTCACCCTGTTTTGGATCCCCGTGGATTCCCCTATGGATAGGCGTGAAAAATTAGGGTCGGGGAAATTGCAGGCTCGGATTCGGGAATAGGGCTGATTATGGGCGATTACTAACTCCAAACTGAGGGAATGAAAAGCTGAGTGCACAAACAATCCCAAGCCGGTGTTTCAACTCCCGAAAATCCTGCGGAATCCAAGTTCCTCGATAGTATTATTGTCGAACCCGGAAAGCAAACCCGGTGGGTTCTCGGTCCAAAATCTGCAAAGGGGAAGCGGACAAAGATGTTATCTGGGAAAAAGGCTTTTTTTGGGGCAATCGGGCGTAATCCTTTGACCCAGACTTCTTATGAGAACATAACTCAAGCCCTAAACGAACTCAAACACGAAGTTCTGTCTCATCAACTGTTTCTGAGCTGTTTTTCCAGTGCGGTTAGGAGAGGAGAAATCAAAGGTTTGACAAAATCTTCTCTCTTCCGGATGACTCTGGCCTACTTTCTATTGGTTCCAGATGCGAAAGAGAAATTCCTGAGCGAATTAGAGAAGCAATTGAAGAAGATGAAGACTTGACTATAGGATGCGCGATTAGAAATCCTCAGAACTGAGATAGTAAGGGCGATTTTTTCCGCGGAGACTGCCGGTGGCTGGGACCGCTTTCTGTTCTAGTTCGAGGTTGATGCTTCTTTCCACGTAGACCCGCAGAGGCGGCAGTCATGGTATCTGAAAGGAGCGTTCGAGACGGGTCCGGAATAGATGCAAGGGCTAATGCTTCCGCATACGGGACAGGTATGACTCATGTCTTATGCCTCACTCCTGGGCTGTGATAGGCGCATGGGACCCAGCGCGTTGTCGATGCGTTGCCGGTAGGCAACGGCTGGGTACGCCCCTATGAGACTGTCCTGGACGGTTCCGTTCTCGAACAGCATGCCAGTGGGTATGCTCATGATATCATATTTCATAGCGAGCTGCTGGTTCTTGTCCACGTCGATCTTGACGAACTTGACCTTTCCCTCGTACTCTTCGGACAGTGCCTCTATCGTTGGCGCGATCATGTTGCAAGGCCCGCACCAGTCGGCGTAGAAATCAACAAACACTGGAACATCGGATTGGAGGACAGCGGAATCGAAATCGGTTTCGTTCACTGGAATGACCTTCTTGCTAGTCATGTCTTTATTCATATCCGTATGATCAGGCTTGTCTGAATATAAATGTATTGATGAATGTCTATATGCAGTTCCAGACAAGTTCAACGGACAAAGAGGCCTAATCTGAGCCCATAGATACATATCGACATGTTAATACGCACGCTGGACCTTAGATGTGGGTAATGAAGCTCGCAACCGAAGAGTTCGACAGGATCAGCAAAGCCCTAGCCGACCCCCAGCGACGCGAGATACTCCAGAAACTTGTCGCAAGACGGATGAACTGCTCAGACGTTCATGCTATGTTCAACGTTTCCCAGCCTACAGTGTCCCATCATTTGAAAGAACTTGCCACCGCCGGGATCTTGGATAAGGAAAAACAGGGACAATTTTGCTTCTACCAGGTAAGGGCAGATGTCTTGTCCGCCTACGTTACAGAGCTCCAGCGGCGCCTAGGCCTGGGAGCTATCACGGTTGCTCCAAGAATCAAGTAACAACGCGCATAGACAGTCATCAATACGTTTATATGTTTACGAGACCCATATCGGGACATGTCTGAAGATTCAGAGCCTCACGAGTCATTACACCTGACAGTTGTGCGGGAGTCAGCCAAGAATTACTACTCATTCATCCGCAAGAAGAAGGACCAAACTGAGAAACGATCGATAATGTCCATGATACGAAGACTTTTTGCTGAAGAATTAGAACCGAACAAGCAGCATCCACATTCTGCGGACGCTGCAGGATTCAACTAAGAATTCCATACTTTATGGAGCGAGCCGGCATGGAACAGGTAACAATCCAGAAGAGCGAAGGCGCTAAGCCTAGAGTCCTCGCTCTCAACAAGTCTCGCACCCGCCTAATTCTCGGACTGATCATCGCCGCAGGATTTCTAGACGTCATTGATTTCTCCATCGTCCAAGTCGCACTGCCGACAATACAAACGGAACTGGTAGTCTCGTTAGCGGAGAGCCAGTGGATCATTGGAGCATACGGACTCACGCTAGCGGGCTTTCTGCTGCTCAGCGGCAGAGCAGGAGACATCTACGGCCAAAAGAAACTGTTCGTCTTTGGAATCGTCCTGTTTACAGTCGCCTCCTTTACCGGAGGCTTAGCCCCATCACTATTGTCGCTGATCGTGTCAAGGGCAATACAGGGTGTAGGCGCGGCCATCTCCACAGCGACCGCCTTCGCGATTCTCGTGACGACTTTCCCTGAAGGGAAGGAGCGGAACCGCGCACTCGGCATCTTCGTCTCTGTACTATCGGCAGGTTTCGCTGCAGGCTCGATCTCTGGAGGGGTCCTCACGGCCGCGTTCGGTTGGAGATCAGTCCTGTTTGTTAACGTCCCAATTGGTACCGTCGCTGCTTTTCTGTCTCAGAAGTTCCTAGTTAGTAATCCAGGGCGAGCAACGGACAAACACCTAGATCTGCTTGGGGCGCTTTCCGTGACGAGTGGACTGATACTGCTAGTGTATTCATTGACAAATGCTGCAACTGATGGATTTGCCTCCCTCTACACAATTGTTCCTCTCTCAATCTCTGCCCTAGTCCTGGCAGGCTTTATTGCAATAGAATCTCGATCAAAGTCGCCGCTGATGCCGTTAGGGTTCCTACGGCGAGGCACAGTCTTTACCGCGAACGTCCTTGCCCTAATACTAACCTCGTCAGCTGGAGGAGTAATCTTCCTTCTGACCATCTATCTCCAGCGAGTGTCCGGCTACTCGCAATTGGCTGCCGGCCTTGAGTTTGTCCCACCTGCACTGATCTTCTTCTTTGTGGGAGGCTGGGGCTCATCATGGCTCGTGAACCGTATCGGGCTGAAGCTTGTCCTGGTGACATCAATGTCGCTAATCACCCTGGGGTCCGCTCTGCTTACTCAAATTACGGTAACCAGCGGTTACTTCGGAATATTGCCCGGTATGCTTCTTTGGTCCTTCGGAGCGAGCATCGGATTTCCTGCACTGAACATCGCCGCGCTGGCTGGGACAAGGCCAGGGGAAGAAGGCCTCGCCTCAGGGATAATTGGCACTTCTCAGCGAGTCGGTTTCCCCGTGGGACTCGCCATATTACTGACGATTGCAACTGTTACGGACCCGCCCCCCGTTGGACCTGCGAGTCAACTAGGGTCACTAGCGGGCGTAGTTACTGGATTCCAATATGCATTCCTCGCCGCCACAATCATTAGCGCAATCGGGTTACTGATCGCTCTGCGCGTTAAGAACCCCAGAATGATGTTTGAACACCCCATCTTCAGCTAGAAGATACTGTTCCTACATCATCGGGAAACATCGATTAGGCTTCTAGTCTTAGCTCTTTGCGTTCAGAATGTTGGAGACGTACTCCATGAAAGGCTTGTCATACATTCCCTCCCCTGTCCGATGAACATCTTTGAACAGGGGGTGTTTCGCCACTACCTCTAAGAAAGTAGACCACTGATTCCAAGTTTCTTGATCGATCCACTTCTTTCGATAGAGGAGGTGTGTTCTCTCAAAAAGTCCGTAGAGCAACATGAGATAGTTTCGAGCCGTCATGTCTTCCGGTGAGAGTGACGCAGTGCTCGAACCTGGTACGGCCGCCCTCGCCATTTCGCTCTGAAGCTTGGCCAGCTCGGGCTTATCCACAAGCATTCTGAACGCGTCAGTATAATCATCCAGGACCTTCTGATACGCGGCCTCCTTGTTGGCACTGTTTTGGCTTCGAAACGACATTATGAAAATAACTAGAGTAAGGGTCAAGACGGCCGTTTGCGCGATGGTACTCAGAACCACAGGGTCGGTTATGTCTACGGTCAAGGCTACGGGGTCCCTACCTAACGCCCGTATCTCGAAAGAGGCTGAGCTTTATTGTATCCATCGCGCCACTTTTGAATCAGTCAGGCCGGATCGACGGGATCATTCCAAGTGTTGGGACCAGGCAGACGCTCAAACGCTCAGTCGCCAAGAATGACAATACGGTAAGAAAGACTATGAACGAGCACGGGGTAAGCATCGGCGTGAGTCTTGTTGTCCTCACGCGCACGTTCTTTGAGTTTCGTTGCGACTGTAGCGGGCCTAGGCTACTTCATTCTGTTTGCGTCGGCTCAGATAATTGCTGACTGGATTAGTGGAAGCGTACCGTTCTACGACTACATTCACATACCGTTCATAATTCTCTTCGGTCTCTCTATCGTGGCAACCTGGGCAAGGCCAAAGGCCGGATACTTCATGGGCCTGATATCTGGCGTTGCGGGTATTGCCGTACTCTCTCCTTTTACATTTGTCAAAGGCGTCTCAAGTCCAGCAAATTTTGGCCTCTTCTTCTATGTCATTACGATCTTTCCGATGATGCTCGCCGCAGTGTTGTATTCGCTAATGGCATACTTGGATTTGAGAAATCCAAACAGGTCCATTTCTTCAAATCGTCTGTACCTGCGACGGCTCATCATCATCCTGATCCTCGGGTTCATCATTGGGGGCGTGACTGTTGGTTCATTTGCCGCGGGCACTGAGAACCAGCTTCTTTCATCACTAAGTAGTAGGGCTGATATCACGATTCCTCGCGGAGCCACGGTCCAGGGCAACACCGCTTACAGTCCTGGCAACTTTACAGTCAAAGCTGGACAGGCCGTAACTTGGGTGAACAAGGACACAACGGTGCATACGGTCACCAGTTCGAGCGGGCTGTTCGATTCAGGGAATCTCAATCCGGGACAAACCTGGAGCCATGACTTTACTCAAAGTGGTGTCTACAAGTATTACTGCACGCTCCATGCGTGGATGAAGGGAAACGTCACAGTGACCCCGTAAGACCGGGAACGCTTCTCTTAATGACGGATAATCTTCCGGATGGGCAGATACTGAGTACTCGATCGTTGTAGCATGAGTGCAAGTTACTGAAATCAGGCAGAGCCCCATTCTAAGGTTCTATGCAGTTCCCGAGTTATTCCGCATTTCGAGGCTTGAAGGCTGGAGCGAAAGGCGGGATTGTTGGCGCTTTAGCTCTAGGCATTCTCGCCGGCCTCAGCGCGTTCGTTCTGGACCAGGAAGTATTCTGGTGAGTATTGAGGAAAATCCGATATAAGCGTTGAAAGCCATGCGTATTTTTTCAGAATCCTAGTTCTGCCTTGCTTAAGTAGAACGCGCCAGAAAACAAAGGGTCTACAGGGATTCGGGGATCGAGCGGCGCTTTGTCGAAGGGCTTCAGCAAATGGATCTACCGGCTAACATTGGCGCGATGGTACTACAACTATGCGTGGGGTTGGGTCATAGGATACTTCCTCAGCACCTTTACTATGATTGTGACGATATACTATCTGATACCCGGTTTGCGTGATCTGGTTTCGTTTCCAATGTTTCTAGGCATCTCAGGGATTCTCCTGGTAGGCGGAGGCTGGGTGTTGGGGAAGGTGTTGGTGAAACGGTTCAGGATCCAGCCGATCGAGAATTACATCTCAAGCGAGGTTAACCCGTTTACGAACGCCTCGTTGACGGCGAAAGAGCGAGTGTACTGGAACGCTATGGTTGTCTTGTTGAAGAAGGAGATGGCGAGGACACCGGATGCTGAGGTGCAGAAGTGCGTCGAACAGATGAAGATGTACATCAACGGTCAGGTCCCCTTCAACTTCGATGAGCTGGACAATTTCCAGCTAGGTGAACAGCAGGACCTCAGTGTCCCCTTATCGAAGAACGTGACGAAATTATCCATGGCAACAGGTCTTGACGACGGCCCAGAAACTGCAGTGAAAGGATGAGGAGCTTCGACGCTTCCGCGTCCTAAACCCTATTATTGCAAAACTAATTCTCGCAGATTCCAATGCTCCGAAGGTTTCACATAGGCACGTTTCGTCCTGCCCTTTCCTTCATCGGTCTATTATCGTTCATAATCAGTTTCTTCGGGTCACGGCTTTTTGCGACGCTGAATCCGACGATTGTGATTCAACAGCAAGGAATTCACTTCCACCATTTTTGGTATGGGATAGCTCTGATGGGGGTTGCGGGCTGGCTTGCGATCACGTGGAAGAGTGAGCGGCTCGATAGGGCTTACGCGGTGATGTACGGTCTCGGTGCGGGGTTCATTGGTGACGAAGTTGGACTCCTACTTACCCTCGGCAACTATCAGTCTGAGCTGACCTATGATTTCTTCATCGGAGCGATTTCGGCTAGTATACTGCTTCTCTTGGTCATCAGGTATCGCAGTCTGCTGTTGAGGGAGGTGTCGTATCTGATGACCCGTGAAGGCCTGGCCCTTCTAGGCGTGTTCGTTACAGGATTTTCTCTCATTCTCTTTGCTTTCGGGTCGTTGAGTTTTGGAACGCCTCTCGCGCTTGTCGGAATTGTTGTTATTCTGAGAGAGGTGTTCGTGAAGCATGACACTGTTCTTGAAGGTAGGATGCCTAGAGGTATCTCCTTTATTGCGGCCTTGTCCATTCTCGGTGGGGCAAACCTCATACTTGCTGGGGTCGGAAACATCCTCTTTCCGCCGATCATCACTGCGTCTGACTTTGCAGGAATAGGCCTCCCGGCGGGAACTATTGGACTAATCTCAATAATACTTTTGCTTCTAGCGTTCGTCGCGTTGGCTCTCGGCTCTCTCAAGATTCTGGCGGGGCTGGTTCTGCGGACGGGCAAGAGCTGGGCTTGGAGTCTTGGAATCGCAACTAGCATATCTTCGATTTTCTTGGATGCATCCTCGCTGGGCGCGAGTCCTGAACTGCTTTCTGGGTTGCTCACTGGGAACGGTATCGAGTTTCCGACATCCATCATCGCGATTATCTATCTTACAAGACCCTATGTGAAAGCCTTCTACAGAAACGTCCCGGAATCTGGATCGAAGAAAAGCTCTGAGCCAAATCCGCAATGATTTCCTATGGAGGTCAGAGGCGCGAGGGTTCTTCCTCAACCACTCATGCGTCGCGAGATTCTCTGTGCAATACCCCCCTCGTTTTTCTTGAGAAGATTTGCTGTATGGCATTGATAATGGGCGAGTCTCGCGATTCAGGGCAGGGTCTGGGCTTTGATCGCAGAGCAAGTTAACGTGTAATCTAGGTCAGTTCCCGAACGATTCCAGGGCAAGACTGGACCCTCGATTCCATATTCGAGAATAGAACTGAAAATGGGCGATTTCGCTGGTGCTGGCTATTGGACCCTGATTTCCACGCCCACAGTCCTCTTGATCAGCTCAGCCAAGAGGTCAACTTGAGACTTGCCGCCGCGCCTTGTTGGAATCGACACGACCAGTGGGAGTTCGATCTCCTTCTTTCCTTGTCCAACCTTATCCTTGATCCAGTCGAAGACAGTGTCGGTAACAATGACGAGAGAGACAGTCTGTTTATTCTTGATA